>DASSJP010000157.1:0-6648 GCA_035691165.1 Rubrobacter sp. | reverse complement strand
CCTGCCCTCGAAGCCCGACCTCGGCGCCCGCTGGAGGCGGATAGACGAGATCATGCACAGTGCCGAAGAGTTGCCCCCTGTCAGCCTGTACAAGATCGGGGACGCCTACTTCGTCCAGGACGGCAACCACAGGGTCTCCGTGGCCCGCCAGCAGGGCGTCGAGATGATCGACGCCGAGATCATAGAGATCCGCACCAGGGTGCCGGTTGACTCGGAACTGACGGCCCGCGACCTGCTCCACAAGGTCGAGCACCGCCATCTTCTGGAGCGGCTGCCCATAGACCGCGTGCTCCCCGAGATCACGGTGGAGTTCTCCGACGTCGCGGACTACAGGAGGCTCGCGACCTACATCGAGGCGCACGGCTTCAGGGTCTCCCAGCTCTGGAAGCGCTACGTCTCTCCAGAGGAGGTCCTGAGGGACTGGTACGAATACGGCTACCGCCCGATAGCGGAGATGATCAGGGAAGAGCGCATCCTCGACGCCTTCCCTGACCGCACAGAGCTCGACCTGTACCTCTGGATCGTCTACCATCGCGAGCGCCTGGCCCTGGAAACACGCGACGAGAAGATCTCACCGCAGGCCGCCAAGGACGACATCTTGAAGAGCGCCCCCCGCCGTCGCCGACCCTGAATCAGGCATGGCTTCCGTGATGGGAGATAGTGTTTGGAAGTCTTAGCGGTCGTCTGGGCGCCGGTCCGCATTTTGAGGGACGCCGCCGTGCGCAAGAGGGTACTTGCGGCCTTCGTCGTCACAGCCCTCTACGCGGCTCTCGGCCTCGCAGGCTCCGTCGTGGCCGTACTCGGCGGTGTGACGCGGGCCCAGTTCGATGGGCAGCCTCCCGGCCTGCCACCGGGGACGTTAGAGTACATCAGGGAGGCAATAGAGGTTAGTCTCGTCGTCTCCTCCGTCCTGACACCGTTCGCCTTATGGATCTCCGTCTCGCTCCTCATGCACTTCGTCACGCGCTACTTCGGCGGCGGGGCAAGGGTCGTGATCGGTACATCGGAAACGAACGCGACCCCTGCTTCGGACGGTTCCCTGGCTGCGACGCTGGCGGCGGTCGGGATCTCGGGGGTACCGCTGGTCATCTCCTCCGCGATCGGACTCGTTCTCAGCGGGCTACGGGTGACAATAGGGGCGCAGAGCACCGCAGGGATCGTACTCGGCTACGTGGCAGGGCTGCTCGGGCTCGGCGTCCTCGTGTGGTACGTGGTCCTCGTTGTGATCGGGGCGGCCCAGGCCCGCAACCTGGGCTACGCGGAGTCGGCGGGCTCGTGCGCAGTCTCGTGCGTCGGCTGCGCCGGCCTTATAATTCTCGTGGTGATCGTGATCGGCCTGGGAGCCGCCTTGCTTATCGGTCCCGCGATCTCACCGTCAGGGTAGGTACGGCGAAGGGAGCAACTTGGACACTTCATCGAACGGGCCGTCCAGGCAGCCTGAGAGGCATGAACCGAGGAGACGGCGCAGGTGGCCCTTCGTGGTTGGTGGTCTCGTGGCGCTCGGCCTGGTCGGCCTCGCCATCGTGGCAATAGTCCTGATCCTGTCCGCGAGCAGCCCGACGGCGCCCATCGTCTACCAGGAGGAGTACGTATCCGGCGACGGGGCGGACAAGATAGCCGTCGTGCCCGTTGAGGGTGAGATCTCCTCGGCCGATGACTCCCTTGGCGGGACGCAGCCGACGGTGACACCGGAAGGACTGGCAGACGCCCTGCGCCAGGCCGGAGAAGACACGAGCGTCGCCGCAGTCGTACTCGAGGTCAACTCGCCTGGAGGCGGGGTCACGGCGAGCGACGAGATGCACCAGAGCATCCTGGACTTCAAGGAAAATACCGACAAGCCTGTAGTCGTCTCCATGGGAGATACGGCTGCCTCGGGCGGCTACTATATCTCCACCGCGGCCGACCGCATCGTCGCCAACGAAACCACCCTCACGGGCTCCCTTGGCGTCATATTTCAGCTCAACAATTTCGCAGAGGCCGCAGACAAGTACGGCATAAAGCAGGTGGTCATAAAAAGCGGGAAGTACAAGGACATAGGCAACGCCTTCCGCGAGATGAAGCCGGAGGAGCGTGAGATCTTCCAGTCGATCGTGGACGACTCGTACTCCGAGTTCGTAGACGTAATCTCCGAGGGCCGCGATATCCCGAAAGATAGGGTGCGTGAGATCGCCGACGGACGCGTCTATTCAGGCAGCCAGGCGAAAGAGCTTGGGCTAATCGACTCCTTCGGGGGTCTCGACGAGGCTTCCGCCATCGCTGGCAAGCTTGCAGGCACCAGCGACACTACCGTTGTCCGCTACGTACAGGAGCCGACCCTGATCGAGACCCTGACGGCGCGCCTCGCCCCGCAGGAGCCGCAGGCCGAGCAGATCATGGACGCAGCGGGCCTGAACCTCGAACCGAAACCCTACTACCTCTACCGGCCCTGAGTCTGGAGCGTCGCCGGACCGTCAGATACGAACAGGCCGACAATAGAAAAGGGAGACCCGGGGGTCTCCCTAGGTACCTTCACCTTGCGTCGCTCAGTGCAGCCTGTACCGCTTGGCACCGAAGTAACCACTTACGTACTTCATCTTGCTCTCTGTGACCTTGCCGAAATAGCTGGAGGCATGGACGATATTGCCGTTGCCCGAGTAGATACCGACGTGGGTGATACCGCCTCCGCCCTCTTTGAAGAAGACTTCGTCGCCGATCCGCAGACGCGACTTCGGGATCTTCCTGGAGCGATCGTATCTCCACTGCCCGCCCTCGGTCATGGGCAGCTTGTGTCCGAAGCGGAAGTAGGTCTTCTTGGTTTCGCACGTGCAGCTCATCCGTCTCCTCGTGCAGGTGCCCCATCTGTACCTGGTGCCTATCCACTTCTTGGCCACCCTGACCACGTCGCGGCCCGTAGGGTTCCTTAGCGAGCTGGTCGAGTAGGTACCGTCCGCACTTCTCGAGCTAGTCCCCCCCGCAGTCTGCTCGTCGGGGGGCACGGTAACGTCGCCGCGAACGATCGCCACAGCGTCGGCAACTACGTTGCCGGTATCCGGAGAGTCCGCTGAGACGTGGATGAAGCGCTCGCCCTTCTCCATCGCGTAGGTTCCCAGCTTTATCCAGATGCCGCCGTCCTTGGTCTGGTTGACCTTGGTCCACTGCGTACCCGAAGCCGTGCCGATGCCAAAGCGGGCGGCATCGCTGTTGCGGGACGATTCGGGCCACCAGGCGTAGACGGTATAGTCGTTGCTCGTTGGGATACTCACTTTGAAGCGCGCCGGCTTCGCGTCAGATCCAGCCCCCGCGTAGGCGTAGCCCCCACCATAGCTTACCTGGCCCGCGCCTGTTCCCTGGTCGCCACTTCTCTCCTCCCAGCCAGTCGCGCTGAAACGTTTCCCGCTGGCGTTGTCGACGACCTGCGAATAATCCGGGAGCCGCTCTTCTTCAGCTATATCAGCCCGTTCCGCTATCACCGCCGGCGAGCTCTCGTCAACTACCGAGCCCTGCGAAATAAAGCCAGCCTCAGGCTGGCTTTCAGTCGGCGCAGTGCTCCCTTCCGGCGCGGTGCTCTCCGGCGCAGCGTTCGACGCCTCGGTACCGTTGGAAGCGTCGTACTGCCCCGCCGGTTCGGCCCCCGCAGAGAGCGTTGTGATAGCGACGAAGCTCGCGGCCACAAAGACCGCCGAACAAACCAAAATAAGCCGACGCATGTGGCCCCCCCTCCCGAGTTCGTACTTGCGTCGGCGCCATTGTACCTGCGTTCTCCCAGGAAAGCACTAGTTCGGTAAAGAATTTTTTAGATTCTTTAAACAAACGTTACATTCCGACAAGCCCAGCGAGGGCACACGGCGAAGGGCGGGGCGCTGCACACGCCCCGCCCTGCCTTGGGTTCCCTTCGACTCTACGGGACGATTACCCTCCTGTGGGATCCGAGAGCCAGCGTGTGATCTCGACCTTGTTCTCGGTGAAGAAACGAACGCCGTCCTTGCCCGTCGCGTGCAGATCGCCGTAGAAAGAGTTCTTCACGCCGTTGAACGGGAAGAACGCCATCGGGGCGGCCACGCCAACATTTACACCGAGCATCCCGGCCTCTACGTTCTCTCTCCAGTACCTGACCGCAGAGCCGTCTTCGGTGTAGATCGAGCAGGCGTTCCCGAAGGGTGAGCCGTTGGTGAACTCGACGGCCTCTTCGAGGGAGTCGACGCGCACCACGGAGAGAACGGGACCGAAGATCTCCTCCCGTCCTACCCGCATCTCTCCGGTCACCCGGTCGAGGAGTGTGGGTCCCATAAAGAAGCCCTCTTCCTTCGGAGGCTCTCTGCCGTCGAGGACGATCTCGGCCCCCTCCTCTTCGCCGAGGTCAACGTAGGAGCGGACCTTGTCGCGGTGGGAGTCGCGGATGACGGGGGTCAGCTCACTGCCTTCTTCCTTGCCCGGACCGACCTTCATCGAGGAGGCGGCCTCCTTGAGCTTCCCGACCAGATCGTCCGCCACTTCACCGACGGCTACGAGGACGCTCCCCGCGAGGCACCGCTCGCCTGCGTTGCCGTAGGCCGAGGAGATGATGTTCGGGACGGCCCTCTCCAGCACCGCATCGGGCATGACGATCATCGAGTTCTTGGCGCCTGCTAGCGCCTGCACCCGCTTGCCGTGGGCGGAGCCGTGCGTGTAGACGTGCTCTGCAACGGGCTGGGATCCAACGAAGGAGACGGCCTTTATGTCGGGGTGCTCCAGGATCGCATCCACAGCCTCCCTCGCCCCGTTGACTATGTTGAAGACGCCGTCGGGAAGCCCCGCCTCGGTCAGGAGCTCGCCCAGCCTCATCGAGCACAGAGGCGTCCTCTCCGAGGGCTTGAGGATGTAGGTATTACCGGCAGCTATGGCCACGGGGAGCGTCCACAGGGGGACCATGCAGGGGAAGTTGAACGGGGTTATGGCCGCCACCACCCCCAGAGGGTAGCGCCAAGAGGAGTTGTCTATACCCTTCGCCACGTCGCGCACCGTCTCGCCCATCATGAGGGTGGGCATCCCGCAGGCGAACTCCACGACCTCTATGCCGCGACGGACCTCTCCGCCTGCGTCCTTTGCGTCCTTGCCGTTCTCCAGGGTGACCAGGTCCCTCAATTCCTCGAAATGCTCCTCCAGAAGCGCCTTGAAACGGAAGAGGATCCTCGCGCGCTCGACGACGGGCGTGGCCGCCCAGGCCTCGAAGGCTTCTTCGGCCTTCTTTACGGCGCGGTCAACGTCCTCGGCCGTGGAGAGGGGGGTTTCGGCCACCACCTCACCCGTGGCAGGGTCGTAGACGGGTTCGGTATCGCGTCCGTCGCTCCCCTCCCAGGTTCCCCCGATGAGGTTCCTGACCTCGAGACCTTTCTCGCTCGTTTGCATCTCGTCCTCCTAACGCGGGCGGCAGCCCGCTCGCCTTACTGGTTCTGCTTTCCGAATGCTTCCAGGTTCTTGCGGTAGAGGTCGAAAGGAGCGTTCAGCAGGTTGGCGTAGGAGTTCATCGCCTCGCCCAGCATCGCCTGGAACGCTTCCATCTGTCTCTCCGAGCCCTCCATCAGGTTGCGGGCAACCTCCTGGCTACCCTGCATCCCCTCGCGTAGCTCCGAGGTCACGTCTCCGAAGAAGCCCTGGACGAGGTCCGTGCTCTTCTCCTGCAGCGCGGTGTTCCGCTCGATGACCTCTTTATAGGCTTCGAGGCTCTCGGCGAGGGCTCGGCTCGTACGCTCCTGGCTTTTGATCGCCTCCTCGACGGCGTTCGTGTGGCTCTCCATGGCCCTGGTCAGCGCCCTGTTGGCCTCGGCCTGGCTCTCGAGCACGCCGGTCACGCTCTCGACCCAACCCTGGGCTAGCTGAACGTTCCTCTGCTGGGCTTCGACCGCGCTGCGGACCACCTCCCTGTATGGCTCGCCGAACGCCTCGGTCAGCCTCTTCGCCGCCTCAGAACCTTGCTTCTCCGACACTCTCTCCTCCTTCCACCTCTCTCATTGGACATTCTACCCATTCCGCGGCGCGGTATGTATTGGTGGTTGACACATCGGATCAGCGGCCTACCATTCACGTATGGATACCTGCAAAGCTGTAGCCAAGGATGAAATTGTCCGGCAGCTGGAGGAGGCGAGGCAGAGAACGAGGTGGCTGCTAAGCACGGTCTCCGAGGAGGACCTCTCCCACCAGCACGACCCCATAATGAGCCCCCTGATCTGGGACTACGGCCATATCGGCAACTATGAAGAATTGTGGCTCCTCGAAAGGGCGTTCGGAAAAAGCCTCTCGAACCGTGGGCTCTACGACATCTATGACGCCTCGCTCCATCCGCGTGAGGAACGCCCCTCGCTGAACCTGCTCGACCGCGAAGACGCCGACGTCTACCTCGACGCCGTCCGTGAAGCGGCGCTCAGGGCGCTCGAGGCCGCTGACCTCGAAAGCGAGGATCCGCTGCTGAAAGACGGCTTCGTCTACCACATGATCCTGCAACACGAGTGCCAGCACAACGAGACGATGCTCCAGACCCTCCAGCTCATGCGGGGCGAGGGCTACAGGCCTGAAGCCAGGGTAGATCTGCCCGAAGGAGAAAGCACCGACGAGATGGTCCATGTCCCTGGCGGTTCCTTCGTGATGGGGACCGACGAGAGGGCGTGGGCGCTGGACAATGAGCGCGACGCCCAC
>DASSJP010000156.1:0-5799 GCA_035691165.1 Rubrobacter sp. | reverse complement strand
ATAGAGCGTCTGACTACGAATCAGAAGGTCGCTGGTTCGAGTCCTGCCGAGCGCGCCAAAGAAAGTCCTGCAAATGCGGCATTCCTCTATTACCCCGATCTAGGACTGGTTGGCGTTTGACGGTCTATCGACGGTTTATCCGGGCCGAAAAGAAGGTCCGCCATGAGCCTTGCCGTCTCTTCCTGCATCTCGTCCGGAGCCTGAGCATAGACGTTCATGGTCGTCTGGATGTTGGAATGCCCAAGCCAACGCATGGCATCGCGTGGGTGTACCTTGAGCAATACGAGGAAAGTCGCCGCGCTTCTGCGGAGGTACTGGAAGCACTTCTGTGTGGGGAGGCCGGCGCGGGCCATAATGGGTTTCAGGGACCTACTGAGGACGTTATCACCCGATTGTGGGGTGCCCACGGTCGTCGGGAAAACCATGCCGTGCTCGCGCCACACGGGCCCGGCGCGGAGCTTCTCTTCGAGCTGCGCGCTACGATGGCGGCGTAGGGCTTCTGCGACCGGGGCGGGCAAGACCGCCGGTCGCCTGGAGGCCGCGGTCTTCGTACCCCGCACCCTGAGCGTGCCTTTGTCGAGGTCGAGGTCTTCCCAGCGCAGTCCGAGCAGCTCGCCGCGCCTCAAGCCCTTGGTCACCGCCAGAAGGTAGAGCGCTTCGAGCCTGTCGTCCCGGATTTCGCGGAGAAAGGTCCCCGCTTCCTCGCGGCTCATCACTGGTCGTTCCGGGGACTCCTGCTTCGGGGGGCGGGCGAAGGCGGCGACGTTCTTTCTGACGAGATCCCACCCTTCGGCGTCGTGGAGCGCCTTGCGATAGACCGCATGGGTGTACTGGATGAGACGAGGCGAGGCCCCAGATGCGAGCATATCCCGGTAGAGGGCGTTCACGTGCGGGGTGGTGAGCTCACGCAGTTTGATCTTCCCGTGGCGCGGAACTATGTGCAAACAGAATTTGTCCGCGTAATCCCGCCTGGTTTTCGGGGAGATGCCGTCCTCGACGGAAGAGAGCCACAGCGGATAATAGTCCGCGACGGTGAGCGTTTGCCCGTCCGGCGAGAGCCCACCTTGCTCGTAGTCCCGGCGCATCCTGGCGATCCACCGCTCGCCGTCGCGGTACGTGCTGACAGTGGTCTTGAAGCGCCTCTTGCCGAGCAGGGTGCCGAGCGTGATGGCGCAGTCGAAGCGGCCGTCAGGACGCTCGGAGATCGAACCTGAGCCTTTTGCACGTCGCGGTTTCTTTCCCATGCCCCACAGAGTAGCGCGGGAGCGGGGCGGGTGCCAGTTCGTGTAAGCGCGTGGAAATCGGATTCTCAGCAGTTAGACTTCCGCCTTACGGAGTTCTCCGAAGTTGTCCACTTCAAGTTAGCGCGGGGCATCACCCCTTGGAGGGAAGAGTCCCAGCTGAAGAAGGAGACCAAGCCGGTCCGGCACGCCCCAGTGCTCCACCATAAGCCCGTCCTTGAAGCGCACGATGTCTATCACGTCGATCCCCATCGTCTTCCCCGTCGGAGGCCGTCCCATGAAGGAACCTTTATTAGTACCCCGCGAGCGGAAGTGCCCCCATACCTTATCTTCATCCGCCACCATCTGGACGACCGTGTAGCTCAGGTCAGGAAACGCCCGACGCAGCGACCGGATAACGCTCTTGAGGCCCTCCCTGCCTTGAGGCAGTCCCTGTTGGTGTTCGATGAGATCCTCAGCGACCACCTCATCAAGTACCGACATATCTCCCTCGCCGAAGCCTTCGAGCAGCAGCCGCTTGAGGCGCTTTACGTTCTCATCAGTCACTGCTTTTGCCTCCTTCCCCGTGCTCCGCCCAACCCTAGGGCCGTATAGCTCTTATTATGCAGAATGTCTCAGCTCCCGCCCCTCCCTTTGCCCTTATCCACACGACTGCGTAGAAGGTGGATTCTCAGGAGTCCACATTCAGCATGATGAATAGCCCTGCCTGCAGGGTAGCGCGGGAGCGGGCGCTAGCTCTGACAACCTACGCGATCCTCGTGTCTGCGGCGGCTCACCCGCTCCTCCCTAGACGCCCTACCTCACGGGCGATGGTAAGCGGGGACTCCGCCTTGTCGAGCACTGCGTCTGCCTGGCCAAGGTCCCCGGGCCCCGTCGCAGCGCTCAGCACCACGACCGAGACACCCGGATTACTCCGGCGCAGCTCGCCGATCAGATCGCTGCCGTCCCCGTCGGGCAGGGCCAGGTCGAGCACCACCACGTCCAAGCGCCCGTCGAGGAGCGCCTCTCGGGCTTGGGCGAGCGAACCCGCTTGGGCGACAACCTCGAGGTCGGGCTCGAGGCTCATCAGGAAGGCGATGGCTTGGCGGTAGGCTATGTGGTCCTCCACCAGCATGACTCTTATGGGCCTGGTTGCACTCATATTAGCGTGAAGTAAAGCACGAACCGATGACGTGTTCACCTGAGTGCGGCAGAGCGTAGCGTGGGAGCGGGGCGGGTGCCAGGACCGGGGCTTTGCAACATAGAAATACGCCACCTGGCATACAATAAATAGTCCATATGGGGGATATCTAGCCGCGACACACTGGCTACATTGTGGAGTGCCGGCCCGCCCCTTTGAGGAACTGCCCTGTGTGGACCGGGGCGGAGATTCGCTATGCGGTTATTCACCCAACCGTGCAAAGGAGTGTTCTGGGAAGTCCGAGGCTACAGCCACCGGCCAAACATCACGAACGCCACTCAGAGCACCGCCGATGCCACGACTGCCGCCCTCAACGTGGCCACCACCATGAACGGCATCCTAGCTAGCCTCGGCCAGGCTCCTGAGAGCGTCCACGTCCTTTACGATGATGCGGCGTTTCTCTAGCTCGACCGCCCCGCCCTCCTCCAGCTTTCGGAAGGCCTGGGTCACGGCCACGCGCTTGCAGCCTATCATCGAGGCTATCCGCTCGTGGGTGTAGTGGGTGGGGATGCGATAGCTCTGCTTGCTCACCACACTTTCTGAGTCCACTAAGGACAGGACCACACCTTCCGAGTCCACAAAGGCCAGGATAAGGTCCGCAAGCCTCGCAGGGACGTCCTTGCCGATGATGTCGGAGTAGCGAGCCTCTGAGGCGTGCAGCTTCTCTGCAAGCTCGCGCACCAGCCTCAAGCCCACCTCTGGCTTCTTCATGATCAATCTCTCAAGCTCCTCGCGCCTCAAAGTGACCACCGTTGAGGGAGTGAGAGCCCTGACGTAGACTCCAGCAAGGCTCTGGCCCGTGAGAGCCATCTCCCCGAAGAAGTTGCCATCCTCCACCACCGATAGGGTGATCTCATTTCCCCCTCGGTCCATCTCGTAGAGTTGCACCCTGCCCCTCTTGAGGATGAAAAGCCTCTCCGTGCCTTCCTGTGGGGTGTAGAGGACATCTCCTTGATCGAGGAAGGTGTCTGGGGTGTGCTTGGCAAGATCTTCCATCTCCTTCTCAGAGAGGGGACCAAGGATATCGACCATCGAAAGCAGGCGGATTTGTTCTTCAAGGGACATGGGCATAAGTTGCGCTCCTTCTCTCCTACTAGAAACGCACTTGATTGCCCTCCACTGAAGGACGTTCCCTGAGGAACTTGGGAAGGAGTCGGCCCGTGTCCGCAAAAGCGTTTGGTGTATATACCCTGATTCTAGCACTCCTTTCTTGTATCGCATGATACGGAAACATCTACTGTGGAGTAGGTAAATGGGCTTCCCCTGGGAAAGGGAAAGGAGATAAGAGTATGCGAGCTGAGCAGACCGTCTCAGAGATGGTAGTTGAAGTGTTGGCACGCCAAGCAGATGAGCTTGCCTCCCGAAGCGAGCTGCCCTTTCAGGAGGCGTTCGAGGAGGTACTCAAGACCGAGGCTGGTCAGCAGCTAGCTGAGCTAGCCGATGGACCGCACCGTCACGAGCAGGCGATCTACTGGCAAGCCAGTCTACTTTTTGAGCGGGTGAGCGAGCAGGCTGGTCATCCTGTATAGCCTGCTCGCATAGAACCGGGACTCCGGCCCTCGCTGTGCTCCGGCCCCATGCGCTAAGAATCTCGCCGATTCACCCTCTGCCCTACCTCCTAACTAGTATCCACCGGAGCATCACTTCCCCGCCGGCGCTCCTCGGCCGTCTGGACCAGGTCGTGTGTCGAATTATGTAGAGACGAGGCACCCAGGGCATGGGAAGATAAGAAGTCACAGTGGCACGAGGCTGGCTTCTGTTCTTCTCCTTTCCCTCGGAGGGCGGCCTCTGTCCTTATATTGTTGGGCCTGCTGTCTCTGCCTGAATCCTCGCGCAGGCCCTTCTACTTACCGTATGTGCCCGAGCGCGGACGGGTGGCGCGAGAGCGGGGCGAATGCCAACTGCTTCGACCACGGCTCGGGACACGTTGCTATGGTAGCGTTGTGGCAGATGTCAGAAGGTAGCTCGAGCGGGCAAGAGAACGCCAACCTCTACTTGCGAGGTGCCAACGAAGGCCGCGCCGGGGAGCACCTCGACGACATGAAAGTCCTTGAGATCCTGGAGGTCTTCGGCATCGACGGCTTGAGATCCTACATCGTGGGACACATGGAAGGCTTAAGCGACGCCGCGAACGAAGAAGAGTAAACCGGGGTCTGGTACATGAGGAGCTAGGGATGAAACGCATCCTGCTAGTGGAGGATCACGCCTTCTTCGGTAACGCCCTCGCCCTATTGCTTGGGCACGAGCCCGAGCTGGAGGTGGTGGCCCAAGCGGGCTCGCTGGCCGAGGCTAGAGAAAGGCTCGACAGGCACTTCGACGTGGCTGTAGTCGACTTGAGGTTGCCCGATGGAGACGGGAGGGAGTTGATAGGCGAGCTGCGTCGATCGAACCCCGACATATTGGTGCTGGTTCTAAGCGCGACCATATTGGACGAGGACTTCGACAACATTCGGAGGGCAGGGGCTGACGCGGTTCTAACCAAGGTAGAGGCCTCCTTGACTATCATTGAGGAAATAAGGCGCCTGGCTGGCGGGTAAGACTATTTACCCGAGTGCGGGAGGGTAGCGCGGGAGAGGGGCGGGCGCTAGATCATTGAAGCGCCTGGAAAACGGGTTCTGCGAACTTCGCCTTGACGGAGTTCTCCGAAGTTCAGCGCAGCCCCGGTCCAACACCCATGAGCGTAGCTGGCTGAGATGGGCTTCCTTGCAAGTGTTACCGCGGCTTTTTGAGGCGATCACCAGTCTAGAGCTTCGTCCAGGGGCCAGAGCTCGTGCCGCTTATGCTCATCAAGAAGTTCGCAACGGCCCAGAGCAAGAAGGCAATGGGGAACGAAACCCGCACATCGGCCTCGCCCCCGACCATCATGGAGACCCCGATCCAGACGAAGAAGGCGAAGATGATCAGCCCCGGCACCTGGGCGATCAATAGTAGCAACGAGCGATCGCGTGCCACCGCGATAAACCCGACGACTCCGCCAACCAGCGCAGACACTAGCCACCCAAAGAAGACGATGGGAATCAACACGTCTTGCCCCCACTGGGGCACGCTTAACCCCAAGATCTCCAGCTGCGGGGTGTCAGTGTTTGGTATGGCCAGGACGTTGGTGAGGACCATGAATACCAATGCGGGGGCTGCCAGTCCCACCGCCCACCACCCGAGGCGTGTGTGTGGCAGCGAGAGAATCCTCCTCCACAGCGGTGTGTGTGGATCGTATTGAGCGTTCATGAGGCCCTTCTCTCCGAAAGTCTTCATGAGACGCCTCATCTCCTCTGGGTGGCGTTGTAGCCACACGATCAGCACACCAATCAAGCCAGCCAGCGTAGTCAATACCCATAACGTGGAGACGCCGTTCACGTGACGACCTCCTCTCCGAAAGGC
>DASSJP010000155.1:0-6570 GCA_035691165.1 Rubrobacter sp. | reverse complement strand
GATCGCCCCCACCACCTCATCGGCCGACCTCGTCTGCGTAGCGTGGTATAGCGGCAAACCCGGCGCGCTCGCCTTCCGCGCTTCGTCCGGGTCGATCCCGTAGTCGCGTGGCGAGAGGCGCAAGTAAGTGATAAAGACCTTCGCACCTTGCACAGCAAAAGTCCTGGCGGTCGCGGCACCGATGCCGTGATTGCCTCCGGTTATGAGTACCACTTTGTCCCTTAGTCCGGTGTCTATCATCCCGATCTACATCCTGAAAATGCCGAAGGTCGTCTCTTCGAGCGGGGCGTTCGCTGCTGCTTCGAGTCCCAGAGCCAGGACCATCCTGGTGTCCACAGGGTCTATGACCCCGTCGTCCCAGAGCCTGGCGGTCGAGTGGTAGGGATTCCCCTCTTCCTCGTACTTTTCGAGGATCGGTGCTCTAAACTCATCCCTATCTTCATCGCTCATCTCCTCGCCCTCGCGCGCGAGGTTATCCTCCTGCACGGTGAGAAGGACGTTTGCGGCCTGGGCTCCACCCATCACGCTGATGCGGGCGTTCGGCCACATCCACAAAAAGCGCGGCGAGTAGGCCCTGCCGCACATCCCGTAGTTGCCTGCTCCGAACGAACCGCCGACGATCACGGTGAACTTCGGCACGCTGGCGTTGGCGACAGCCATGACCAACTTGGCCCCGTCCTTCGCGATGCCGCCGGCCTCGTACTCCTTGCCTACCATGAAGCCCGTGATGTTCTGCAGGAAAACCAGAGGGATGCCGCGGGAGCAGCACAGCTCGATGAAGTGCGCGCCCTTGAGCGCGCTCTCCGAGAACAGGATGCCGTTGTTCGCCAGGATGCCAACGGGGTGGCCCATGATCCTGGCGAAGCCGCAGACCAGCGTCTCGCCGTACAACGGCTTGAACTCGTGCAGGCGGCTGCCGTCAACCGTGCGTGCGATGACCTCCCTGACATCATATCCTTGCCTGTAGTCGCTCGGGACGACGCCATAGAGTTCTCCAGGGTCGTAGAGCGGCTCCTCAGGCTCCCCGACGGTCCACGGCACTTCCTTCTCCCTGTTCAGGTTCTCCACGATGGAGCGGACTATGGCGAGGGCATGCTCGTCGTTCTCGGCGAAGTGGTCAGCCACGCCGGAGCGCCTGGTGTGGACGTCGGCGCCACCAAGCTCTTCCGCGGTTACTTCCTCGCCCGTTGCCGCCTTCACGAGCGGAGGACCACCGAGGAAGATCGTGCCTGCCCCCTTCACGATGACGACCTCGTCGCTCATCGCGGGCACGTAGGCCCCGCCAGCCGTGCAGCTTCCCATCACCGCGGCGACCTGGGGTATCCCCTTCGCGCTCATCTTCGCCTGGTTGTAGAAGATACGTCCGAAGTGCTCGCGATCGGGGAATACCTCGTCCTGCAAGGGCAAGAACGCGCCCCCGGAATCGACCAGGTAGATGCAGGGAAGGTAGTTCTGCTCCGCTATCTCCTGCGCCCGCAGGTGCTTCTTGACCGTCATCGGGTAGTAGGTTCCACCTTTCACGGTCGCATCGTTGGCGACGACCATCACCTCGCGTCCCGAGACGCGCCCGATCCCTGTGACTATCCCGGCAGCAGGAACTCTTCCGTCGTACATCCCGAAGGCAGCCAGGGGAGAGATCTCCAGGAAGGCTGTGCCCGGGTCGAGGAGGCGTTCGATCCTCTCGCGCACGGGCAACTTGCCGCGCTCTTTGTGCCGCCTCTGAGCCTTCTCCCCTCCACCGCGCCTGGCCTCGACGGACCGCTCGCGCAGTTTATTCATGAGCTCCCCGAAACCCTCGGCATTATTCGCGAAGGCCTCGCTCTTGGTGTCCACGTGCGTTCTTAGCTTGCTCATCCGCCCCCGTTCGGGTTGTCCGAGAAGAGCGGGCGCAGGTCATCGAGCTTCTCGTAGGTCCACCAGAGGTAGTTGCACGTTCCGTCCTCGCGCAGCGGATGGAGGTCCTCGTGCTCGGGGTCTTCGAGGAAGGCATCGAACGCCTCCCGAGAAGGCCATTCGACCAGTACCATGACCGTACGCGGATCGACGCCCGGTTCCGACTCCACCACGTCGTCCAGGCGCCCGAGTGCCGCGACCTTACCACCGTGCTTGCAGACCGCTGCGACGGAACGGCGCGAGTACTGGCGGTAAAAGTCGTTATCCGCAAGATCGAAGAGGTTCAGGGCGTAGAGGGACATGCTATTGCGCGACCAGCTTCGCCTCTGCGGTGCTCTCCTTCAGCAGGGAGCGGGCGATGATCTGGCGGTTGATCTCGCTCGTCCCCTCCCCAATCTCGTTGATCTTGACCTGCCGCCAGTAGCGGGCGACCGCGCTCGGCTCCATGAAGCCTTCGCCGCCCCATATCTGTACGGCCTGGTCCGCGGCCCGCTTGGCCGTCTCGGAGGCGAACACCTTCGCCATGCTCGCCTCACGCCCGTATGACCGCCCCTGATCCTTGAGCCACGCGGCCTTGAGAACCATGTTTCGCGAAAGCTCTATTTCCATCGCCATGTCCGCGAGCTTGAACTGAATCGCCTGGAACTCGGAGATGGACCTGCCGAACTGCTCCCTCTCCTTCGCCCGCGCCAGCGCCTCGTCAAAGCAAGCCTGCGCAAGCCCCACCGAGAGCGCCGCCACCGCGACCCTGCCACCGTCCAGCGTCGCGAGGAACTGGTGGAACCCTCTCCCCCGCTCACCGAGCACGTTTTCTTCTGGGACACGGCAGTCCTCGAAGAAGAGCGGGTGCTGGTCCGAGGCGCGCCAGCCCAACTTCTCGTAGGCTGGTCCGCGGGTGTATCCAGGGGCGTCCTGGGGGACGATGATCGCGGTCAACTCAGGCTTTCCGCCTTCGCGGGTGCCCGTCCTGGCGATGACCGTCACGCCGCCGGTGATCTCAGTTCCTGAGTTCGTGATCCACTTCTTCAACCCGTTGATGACCCACGTGCCATCGTCACGTACCGCCGTGGTCCGCGTCCCTCCGGCGTCCGTACCAGCCTCCTCCTCCGTCAGGCCGAAAGCCCAGAGTTTCTCTCCCGTAGCACACTGCGAGAGGAATTCCTGCTTCTGTTCCCGCGTTCCATAGGCGGCTATGGGGGAGCAACCGAGCGAGATGTGTGCCTCCATCGTTATACCGACGGAGGTATCGGCGCGTGAGATCTCCTCCAGCGCCAGGCTGTAGGCGACGAAGTCCGCTCCGGAACCTCCGTATTCCTCGGGCAGCGTCAGCCCCATCAGGCCGAGACGGGCCATCTCCGCGACGATGTCGTAAGGGAACTTCTGCTCGCGATCCAGGTCGGCGGCTCGGGGACGGATCTCACCCTGCGCGAAATCCCGCGCCAGTTCGCGCCACCGGCGCTGGTCATCGGTCGGGTCGAAGTTCATAGATGCTCCTCCTGATACCTCGGATTTACCGCATGATAGCAGCGCGAGATAATGTCGGGCATACAGAGGCGCCGGTTCTAGAACTATACTGTGCTTTCTGAAACCAATGTTTCCCGCTGACGTATTAGGGAATACACTTAAGCGTCGGACACGGACCTTAAAGGAGGCTGCAAACCATGGGTATAGTCGCGATTATTGGCTGGATCATCATCGGCTTGATCGCCGGCGCGTTGGCCAAGCTGATCATGCCGGGCGACGATCCTGGCGGAATTATTGTCACGATCCTGATCGGTATCGCCGGTGCCATCATTGGTGGCTTCCTGGCGGGCCTCATCGGCATCGGAGGCGGCACCATCATGACGATCATAACCGCCACCATCGGCGCGATCATATTGCTTGCGATCTACAGGGCTGTCGCAGGTGGTAGAGCAGCCCGCTAACCTACGCATCTCGAGGGCCGGGATATATTATCCCGGCCCTTTCTCTGTCTGAAGCTCGACTCTCCCACAGCGTTTCTCGAAATGATCGACCTCAGAAGTCAAACTTCTGCAATTCGCTTTAGCCGCCTGTCCGCGGCCGTCTAAGCAATAGCACAGCGAGCAGTCCGGCCGCGCAGTACATCATGGCCGACACGATCAGGAGCGGCACGATGCCGGCGAGGTCTCCCAGGGCGCCTGCGGAGAGGCTGCCGACGAACAGCATCAGGGCCGTGGTCGCGGAGAAAGCCCCGAAAACACGTCCGAGATACTCATCTGTGACGCTCTTTTGCAGGAGCGTTTGCTGGCTGGCGATCCAGCCGACGGCGGGTATTCCTATCGCGACGGCGCACGCCATGGAGACGGGCGCCAGCGGGACGCCAGCGAAAACGAGCGTGCCTGCGCCGATGGAGATCAGGCTCAACGTGAGTACGATCTCCGTCCGCACGCTGGCGGCGAGATAGCCAAGCAGAACGCCCCCGATCAGGCCACCAACACCCCGCAACGTCAGGAGAAGTCCGAACAGTGAAGCCGGAGCCCCCAATACGCCTCCGACGAACGGCGCTACGAGGGCTGAGAGAATGCTGTCAGCGAGCATCGCGGTGCCGAGTATGACGAAGAGCACGGCGACTCGTCGCTCGCCCGCTACGAGCTTTAGTCCCTCGATCCACTCCCTCCAAACGGAGATCAGGCCTCCCGGGAGCATACCAGTGCTTTCGTCCGCGTCCTTGGCGACTCCGGGGGACCGGATCAGAGCCATCAACACGCTGGCGAGGAGGAAGGTTGCGCTGTTCAGGAGCGCCACCCCGCCGAGCCCGCCGAGAGCAACCATCAGGCCACCAAGCGCCGGTCCCGCTATGCGGGCGAGGTTATCGTTGAAAGCGTTGAGGGAGTTGGCGACCATGAGACGGTCTGCGCCGACGAGGCTGGGCAACAGGGCGTTCTCGGCGGGAGTGACGAACTGCCATACCGAAGCCATCACGAAAGCCACCACGTAGACGAGCCAGAGCGACTCGCCTGGGCGCACGAGCAGTAGTGGCAGCATGACGAGTACCTGTAGCAGGTTCGCAGCGACCATCGTGCGCTTTCGGTTCCACCGGTCCACGAACACTCCGGCCACAGTGCCGAAAAGCAGGCCAGGCAGGGTCAGGGCCGTCAGGACGGCGCCCGAGGCGAAAGCAGATCCCGTCTGCTCGAAGGCGTAGAAAGGCAGCGCGGCGAACATCGCCCAGTCGCCCATCATCGAGATCAAACCTCCGAACCACAACAACGCGAAGTCGCGCTGCCTCAGCGTGGCAAGCACGGTCTAGAAGGGAGGTCCCGTAAGGACCGGAGGGCGTATCCTCAACCGGACTTGGCCCCTTGCAAGCTGTAGCGTTCGACGGCGGCCTCGCGCAGCTTGTACTTCTGGATCTTGCCGCTCGCCGTCATCGGGTAGTCCTCGACGAAGTCCACGTACTCGGGCACTTTGTAGTAAGCGATGTTCTCGCGGCAATACTCTTTAACGTCCTCCTCGGTGAGCTCCGAATCAGGCTTCTTCTTTACGGCGGCGGCGATCTGTTCGCCGTAGCGTTCGTCGGGGACGCCGTAGACCTGTACGTCGGAGACTTCGGGGTGCGTATAGAGGAACTCCTCGATCTCGCGCGGGTAGACGTTCTCGCCGCCGCGGATGATCATATCCTTCGCCCTGCCCGTTATTCTTACGTACCCGTCCTCGTCCATGACCGCGAGGTCCCCCGTATGAAGCCATCCCTCCTGGTCTATGACCTCAGCAGTCTTGTCCTCCATCTTGTAGTAGCCGCGCATTACGTGGTATCCGCGCGTCCACAGCTCGCCCTGCTCTCCAGGCTCGCAGTCCTCGTCCGTCTCCACGCTGACGATACGGACCTCGACGTCGGGGAGCTTGCGTCCAACGCTGGACACCCTCAGCTCCAGCGGGTCGTCCGTGCGAGTCTGGGTGATAACGGGACTCGACTCTGTCTGGCCGTAGGCTATGGTGATCTCCGAAGCCCCCATCACCTCGACGACCTGCTTCATGACCTCCATCGGGCAAGGCGATCCAGCCATGATGCCGGTGCGCAGGTTGCTCGTATCGTACTGCTCGAAGTCGGGGTGCTCGAGTTCTGCTATGAACATCGTCGGCACACCGAGTATCGCCGTACATCTCTCTTTGTGGACCGCCTGCAAGACCTTCTCTGCGTCGAAGCTCTCGACAGGGACCATCGTCCCCTCGTGGGTGACGGTGTTTAGCGTCCCCAGCACGCAGCCGAAGCAGTGGAAGAACGGTACAGGTATACAAACCCTGTCCTCGGGCCCGAGCTCCATGCACTCCCCGATGTAGTAGGCGTTCTTTACGATGTTCGTATGGGTGAGCTGTACGCCTTTAGGGAAGCCCGTCGTCCCCGAGGTGTACTGCATGTTGATGACGTCTCCCGCAGCGAGCGAGTCCTGACGCTCACGCAGTTCTTCATCCGAGACTTCCTCTCTCCTCTCCAGGAACTCGTCGAAACCCATCACGGGCAGCTCTTCGGGTGGAGCTCCCCCCATCAGGATGACGTTTCTAAGGAACGGCAATTCCTCGATCGATAGCTTGTCGGTTTCCGCCTGGGCGAGCTCGGGGACAGCGCCCTGCAGGATCTCGATGAAGTCAGCACCCTTGACCCCTTCCGTCATGAACAGGGCCGCTGAGTCGGATTGCTCCAGTACGTACTTCAGC
>DASSJP010000154.1:0-7689 GCA_035691165.1 Rubrobacter sp. | reverse complement strand
GAGCGGAGACCTCCTTCGCTTCGGCTGGTTTGGGCGCTACCGAGCGTAGGGAGGTCTTCTCTTTCGTTCAAGCCTTCAAGGAAACTTGCACACGGGGTTAGCTATGGGACGGAGGGAAGGACTCGTCGAATGCTTGCTTCGCCTCCCAAGGATCTTCCCGCTTCGGCCCCGCTAACCCGCATGCCAAGCAAGCGGCCAAATAGTAGCCTTCCTCCGAAGCGCTGACCATGATGGGGGTGTGGGGAGGGCAGCTTCCGCGTTCGGTCCCGCCCCCATGTTTTCTTACCTGGCGCCAAAGTGCGCTCTTGTGCGTAGTCATGTCCGCCCCCCTTCCCGCTCTTCTTGGGCGATGACATTAGACTAGACACAATATATAGGGTTTTGGGTTACACATATCCACCACATGGCCTATTTGTAGTTTTCTGGGCGAAGCCAGGTGGACGGTGGAGTGCCCCGCCCAGGACCACCACAGAGGGGATGCGCACATCGTCGGGTATTATGCGCCGGGGCGCGGAGCGGAGATCGGGGTGTCCAGGGCGTCAGGACCGCGGCTATCTCCATTGTCCGGAAACAACCCCATGAACGATTGGTAATAAGAGGGGCTGGGACCCCCTAGGACCCTGGCCCCGTTCGTTTAAGTGCTAGGCGCGCTCTAGCACGCGGCCCCAGCTCTCCAATCGACTGGAATATCTCGCCCGCTAGTGACGCTCGTGGGTAACTCATTGGTTAAGTTCGTCGGGCCGCGGCTACGAGGCCTCGCCGGCGCAGCGGCGGCAAGGAATCGAGTCGAAGGCCTCCAGCTCCTCGCCGGTGTCCGGATCCTCGACTAACGACCCGATAAAGACGAATCCGCCATAACAGGCGTGCGGGTGGTCCTGGTCGGTAGTGTCCGGAACCTTGGGGTGAGAACCCCGTACAATATTGGTGTCCACAGGTAGCGTACCAACCTTCCTATGTGGGCCTGGCTCCGGGAGGTTCCAGCTCCGCGGGGCCGCTTTACTTGTCAGTGGCCCCATTCTAGCATTTTACTGGTACTTTGCAAGTCATTCGTTGGTATAATACAGACCAGAAGATAAACGCGAGCTAGGAGGTTGCTAGGATGCCGGCCACGGTGGTTCATATCGGAGACAAGCTAAAGAGGCACAGGACGCGCCGGGCTCTAACTCAGGCGCAGCTGGCCGAGCGCGCCGGCGTCACCACGGCGACCGTCGCCAGGATCGAGCGAGACGAGATCGAGCCTCGCATGACGACGCTTGGCAAACTCGCCAAGGCCCTCGAGGTAGATCCCGCCGAGTTAGTCGAGTAACCGCTACATCTTGTATCTGCGGGCGTTCCCCGCGCCATCAATAGCGCTTTGCAGCGGTTTTCCACAATCGCTATTTACTTTTTGTAACAATCCCACTACCATGTGCCTACGGTGTTGTCTACGCGCGGAGGTCGTAGGTGCTGGAGGTAAAGCGGCTGAGACAGGCGAAGGAGTGGAACCAGACAGAGCTGGCCTTCCATGCCGGACTCGCCCCGTCCGTTATAAGCGAGATAGAGAACGGGAAGCGGGATCCTAGCGCCCGGACCCTGCGGAAACTGGCGGAGGCTCTCAAGGTAGACGTGGGGGACCTCTTCCCAAAAGCACAGGCGCCGCTGCCTGAGTTTGAGGACGTGCGGCGCGTCCCTTTGTTTATCGGGGCGGTGCTTGTCGCTGCACAGAGGTGGCGCACGTCCCTCTTCGACACAGACATTCGCAAGGTTCCCGGCATTGTCGAAGCCGCGCTAGACCTCGCAGGGCAGATAAGCCCCGGACTGGATCGGCAATCTCCGCGAGTGCCGCCGTATGACTTCCTGTTGGCCCTGGATGTCTTGTCACTCCTCAGAGAGATCGCTGTGCAAGGCACCTCCCGGATGGAATTGGAGGCCGCCCCTGGCGATGCACCCACCAAGCTCGTGCGGGAATACCGGCGCCGATTGGACGAAACATGGGACGCGGGCCGCGAGAAGCTCACCGAAGCTCTTGGGGCCCACGCGCCAGAGTATCGGTTCAGCGAAGGCCCGGCCAGCGTAGTAGATGACAGGATTGCCGCATACGAAGCCTTTATGCACGAACTAATGTCGAGCGACTCCAGCACCAGGGCCTCCGTGAATGATTAGAAGTAAAGAAAAGGGGCCGCGCCACCACGCTACAGCCCCGACCCGACACCCTTCCCGCCTAAAGGAGGATGTACACGCATGATACCCCATAGCCCTCCGGAGCGCATCTATGAGTAGCGCGAAGGCCGCTGCTCGCTACATTGCGCGAGGCTACACAGTGGTCCCGGTCCCGGCCAGGAGCAAGAACCCCGGCCGGAACGGATGGGAGGATCTGCGGATTACCCTCGAGGACGTTCCGCGCTACTTCAATAACGGCCAGAACGTCGGGATCCACAACGGCGAGCCTTCCGGCTGGTTGGTGCCTGTTGACCAGGACGTACCGGAGGCCCGGAAGATCGCAGGGCGGTTCCTGGCGCCGACGCTAACCAGCGGGCGGGAGAGTACTCCGGACAGTCATTGGTGGTTCGTAGCACCAGGCTGCCCACACAAGACGTTCAAGGACCTCGACGGCTCGATGATCCTAGAACTACGCTCTACCGGACACCACACGCTGGTCGAGCCTTCCATACATCCAAACGGAGAGTCTTACAAGTGGTCCCGGAGCGGACTGCAGCCGGCAGAGATCTCCGCCGAGGACCTAACCAGAGCGTGCCAGGAGCTCGCTACCGCCGCGTTGATAGCCCGGCACCTGCCGGAAGTCCGAGACAGTAGGTCCGGGGCCGGAGGCGGCCGCCACGACCTCGCTATGGCTATCGCGGGATTCATGCTCCGGCGCGAGCTCCCCGAGGATGCCGTCCTGAAGATACTTCGCGCGGCGTGGGATGCTAAGGGCTTCGCCGGTGATGAACGGGCGCGTAGGGAGGCGCACAGGGACCTCGAAGGCCTCGTGCGGGATACTGTAGCCCGACTAAGAGACGACAAGCCCGCGACCGGCGGCAAGCGCCTCGAGGAATTGATACCAGGCCTCCGGCGCAAGATCGCGGATTACTGGGACTGGTCGGGGCGCCTGGACGATGGAGAGTTCCCCAAGATCGTGGTGAACAACCGCCACCTGCGCGAAGTTACCGCGGAAGCTCTCGGCGCAATGGCGTCTCGCAACGACCCCCCGGAGCTATTCGTCCGGGCGGGGCGCTTGGTCCGCGTTCGGGAAGATGAGAACGGGATCCCGGAGATTCAGGTGATGGAGGACAGCCATGTGAAAGGCCGGCTCGCCCGAGTTGCCGACTTCGTGCGACACACTGAGAAAGGCGAAACGCGAGTTAACCCTCCGGACTGGACTGTAAAAGACGTCCAGGCCCTCGACCGGTGGCCCTTCCCGGCGCTCGAGGCCGTTGTGGAGGTCCCCATCGTGCGCCCGGACGGGACCGTAGCCGACACCCCAGGGTATGACCCCCAGACGCGACTTTACTACCGCCCGGTAGAAGGCTTTGAAGTGCCGCCGATCGCCGAAACGCCAACTCCCTCTGATACGCGAGCCGCTATCAGGCTCCTAGACGAAGCCGTGGGCGAGTTCCCCTACGAGGACCGGGCCTCGGCTGCAAACACCCTAGCGCTCATGCTGACGCCGTTGGTGCGTCCGGCCATAAGTGGGCCAGTGCCGCTAGCGCTCATAGACAAGCCGCAGGCGGGGACCGGAGGCTCCCTTCTGGCTGAGACCGTTGCCGTAATCGGCTCCGGCCACACCGCAGAGATGCTCGGGGCTCCGCGAGATGAGGAAGAGTGGAGGAAGCAGATAACCGCCAAGCTCGCCGCCGGCGCCACGCTGATCACAGTGGATAACGTCGAGGGCGCTCTCTATGCTCCGAGCCTTGCCAGGGCCCTCACCGCCCGCACCTGGACGGACCGCGTACTCGGCCGCTCCGAAACGATCACCGTGGGCCAGCGCGCGACCTGGATTGCCACGGGCAATAACATACAGCTGCGCGGGGACCTCCCCCGCCGCTGCTACTGGATCCGCCTCGATGCCAGGGAGTCCCGTCCTTGGCAGCGCGAGAACTTCAAGCATCCGGACCTCCTCGGCTGGGTTACTAAAAACAGGGGCCGCTTGATTCATGCCCTGCTGACCCTGGCCCGGGCATGGTTCGCGGCCGGCAAGCCGAAGGCCCAGAACCTTCCGCGGTTAGGGAGCTTCGAGGCTTGGGCCGAGACTGTCGGAGGGATAGTAGCCTTCGCGGGGATCCCGGACTTCCTCGACAACCTCGCCGCCCTCTACGACAAGTCGGACGCTGGCGGAGCCGAATGGGAGAGCTTCCTGCAAGCCTGGTGGGAGGAGCTCGACGCAAGCAAGCCCATAACTGTTGCTGACCTCACCAAGCGGATCGGCGACAACGATGCCTTGAAGGCGGCGCTGCCCGGAGACCTGGCGGAGGCCTTCGACAAGAGCAGCGGCAGCTTCTCCCGGAAGCTAGGCACCGCACTCGCCAAGCGCGCCGGCACCCGCTACGGAGAGGACGGTATGCACATTGTCCGTGCAGGCGAGTTCCGTAGGGCTGTGCGTTGGAAGCTCGAATTGGGCTCTACAGGGTGTGAGTTTGTGAGTCTTGTGAGTCTATTTAACCCCAGCGCGGGAAAAAATAAGCAGAGAGAGCAGAAAGAAAGAAATGCTGCGGGGGCTGAAAAAGACTCAACTAACTCACAAACTCACACCGAAGATGTATCCAAAGAGCAGGAGCAACGAATCCGCGAACTCATGGGCCGAGGACTCTCCGAATACGCCGCACGAGTAGAGGTTCTAGCGAAAGGGCACCCGGTAGATTGCGAGTGCGAGGTGTGCGCGTGACCCTCCTCCCCGCCGTCAGAGCCCTCTACTCCGAGCACCCGGAGTACTTCCACCACGAGCCGTGGGAGCTGGCGCACGTCCTCTTCTCACTCGGGTATGTGGAGGACCTCGCCGGCGAGGCGGAGATCACCGCGGCCGCCGAGGTTGCGCGGGGCGACTGGCCGCAATGGAGGGCAGCATGACAGAGCTAAAGCGCATCGTCTCAGACCTGCGCTCCGGCGAGCTCGTCCTCCGTGTCCTCTACAGCACCCAGGATGGCCCAGGACCGGCCACAAAGGCACGCCGGCGGGAAGTGTCGAACCTCGTCCGGACCGGCTTACAGGACGCGCTAGAAGTCCTCGAGGGCGGCCGCGTGGATATGGTAGGGACCTCGGGCTACACAGCCCGCGAAGATGTCTTATGTATTACAAATGGAGCGGAGGGAGTATCGAGCGTACATAAGAAACTCAAGAAGGGAGCCTGAATGTGTGCACAGCACGCGCAGACACGGTAGACGCCGAGCTCGAGCGGCTCATAGAGCGCCGCAGTCGAAGGGAGCAAAATCCCGACGAACGAGAGGAGCTTTGGAAGGCGAGGGTGAGAGCGTACAACGGGCGCCAGCAAGAAGAGATGCGCCTCGCATGGTGTGAGTACCACCAGGGCCAGGCTGCACGCCACAGAGCCACTCTGGAGGCTCTCATTAGCCGCCACGAGGCACAGGCCGCGAAGTTGCAAGCAACAGGGGGAGGGGGGGCGGGCTGTTGAGAGCGGTATGTCGATCAGATAAGCGGGATGGCTCCCCCTGCAGGGCACCAGCAACAGGCTCAGACGGCTACTGTTGGGCCCACGATCCAGCCAACGCTGAAAAGCGCCGCAGGATAGCTAGCAGCGGCGGCCGAGGTAGGGGAAACGGCGAGCTCGCAGACCTCAAGAAACAGGTAATGAACCTCGCCGCGGACGTGCTCGAAGGTAAGGCGGAGCGGGGCCGGGCGACCGTGACGAATCAGCTCTACAACACCCTTATTCGTGCCATAGAGCAGGAACGCAAGCTAAGGGAGTTCGGGGAGCTTGCCGAGCGTCTGGAGGCCTTAGAAGAAGTCTTGAAGGGACGGAGAGCAGGGTGACGAAGAATGGACTACACCGGATGTATGATCGCCTTCAGGCGGAGGAGAGGTTCCGCCTGGACGTGCTGGCTACGGCGCGGGGGGACACGCAAGAATCCGAGCGTCTCACCAGAACCTGTCCCCGCTTCACCTACACGATGAACGACCGCGCATACGTGGGTCGCTGGACCGGGACCTACGAGATCACGCTCCGCCTCTACATCGCGCTAAACAACGTTTTGGCAAAGCTACAGATGGTAGAAGCCTTCGGAGAGCTCATCCCCTACTCGGGGATCCTCATGCACGATGCTACCTTCGACGCCTACTTCGAGGGCCACAGGAGCGGGAGCTACCACGCCTGGAATCACGCAGGCAAGAAGGGACACCCCCCTGCGTGGCCTGGCGACGGTCTCGAGCCTGACGAAGATGAGCTGGACGCCGCGATGGAGCGGGATATGGAGGAGCTGGAAGAGAAGGTTGAGAAGTACGGGGAGCTACTACCGGAGCTGATGGACCGGCTGGAGCGTGAACTCACGAAGGAGGCCTTCAGTCTGTGGGAGGGCTTCTGTGCCTTTTGCGAGCAGAGCATGGGCGTGTCGGCGGAGAAGGTGGCAGCAGTGGTGTTGGAGCCCGCCGTGGGTCGAATAGAGGACCTGAAGTTGCGAGCGAAGCGACTGGAGATAGAGGCGGAGGCGGAGACCGTCGAGCAGGTGCGCGACGGTCTTGCGGAGATATGGCAGAAGGTAGTGGAGAGGGGCGTGTAGTGGCGCTATGGGCTAGGCTCCGAAAACTAGAGCAGGCCGCGGAGGAGGAGATCATAGCCATCCCGCAGCAAGACGGCACACTAAAGCGCTTCCCGCAATCTGCTGGCATGGACGCCTACATGAACCTTATGGACCGCATGGTAGCTGGAGAGGACGCGCCGCCCGAGCACCTGCTGATAGAAGCGGTCAAGAACTCCTCAGATCCTACTTGGGCCGAATCCTTCTACGCTATGAACGATGAAGGCTGGACGGATCCTATAGAGGACCTCAGTGAGTGAATCAATACCCCCAAATGTAGAAACGGTGTTAACACTGTAGCCACTCTCAGAGCGTCTCAGAGCCTCTCTAACGAGCGCGAAGGCCTTCGGTAAGGGTATATTACCCCTGTGGTAGAAGAGGCCCTCACAATTCGCCAAGCCGCAACCCTACTAGGTGTGCATCCCAACACCGTCCGCAACCGTATCAAATCCGGCCGCTACCAAGCTGATAAGGCGATCACCGATCACGGCGAAACTTACCTAATACCCCGCTCCGAGCTGGCTAAGGATTCGCCTACTAACAGCTTAGCAAGCCCCCCTCCCATACAAGAGGCTTCACAATCCCTACCAGATGTTAGGGAGGCGATGCAGGCGATGTTAGCGCCGTTTGTCAGGGAACTTGGCGAGGTCAGGGAGGAACTCGGCCGGGAGAAGGAGCGCCGGGAGCGGGCGGAAGAGCGGATCGAAGAGTTAGAGCGCCAGCTGGAGGCGCGAGAATCCCCCGAGAGCCCCGGTCCTACCGAGACGCCTACGCCGGCTAGGGGAGAGGCTCAGGAGGCCACAGAGCGTCCGGAGAGTGCCGCGCAGTCCCGGCCCTGGTGGCGCAGGTTCTTCGGTAACTGAACTACTGAGAAGCGTAAGTAGGCGAACTTCGCCATGACGGAGTTCTCCGAAGTACGTGTATCCCCGGTCCCCTGCCGATAATACCTCTCGGATGTATTATG
>DASSJP010000153.1:0-2756 GCA_035691165.1 Rubrobacter sp. | reverse complement strand
CACAACTACGCCCAGGTCTTCGACGTCTGCGACAGGGTCAACCTGCTCAGAAACGGCCGCATAGAGTACGACAAACCGGTCGCAGAAAGTTCCGTCGAGGAACTGACCGAACTCGTCGTCTCCGAGTACCGCAAGGCCCGCCAGGGCAACTGAGGGCGCTAGTCACGAACCATAAATAGAAGGTTCCTCTGGCTGCGCCCTGCGGAGCTGGTTGCAGAGGTCGGCGAAAGCTATGTCCTTTGCTTCGCGTTCTCGTTTCCGATCCCATCCTCGGAGATCTTCTTCATCACGTCGACCAGATCGGTCATGCCGTTGTAGTCTACGTTGCGGATGCCCTCATACAGCCTTGGGTTTATGTCCCATTCGTGTTCGAGCGGCTTCAGGTTGAGGTCCTTGTAGCGCACCGTGACCGTGATGTCCGAGGCGATCCTCCCTTCCTTGATAGCAGGCAGGAGGTTGTCGAGGGTATCCCAGTAGCAGGCGATCTTGGCCCCTGGTGCGAGGGAGGTCAGCCCTTCTTCGAAGAAGGTCAAATCGCTCAGCACAAAGCTGTCCGAGCTCTCGACGGGCGCCGAGAACTCGAACGTAATGTCCTTGGCTGGCCCCTGTCCGACGTTCTGGACGATGATGTTCATGTTGGGCAGGTTCGCGTAGTCTTCTGAGACCGTGATCAGGGGTCTGCCACCCCCGGCCGTGTGCTCCTCGCGCATCTCCTGGACCATCGTCTGGGTCACCCGGATGGAATAGTAATACCCGAGTCCGATGACTACTATAAAGATAGTCTGCAAAATGGGAGCGGCGATCTGGGAGATGGCGACCAGGTTCATGTTCTTCTCCGTTCTCTTAGTTCGGTCCGAGTGCGCCAGGCACGCATACACTATGGACTATCGTGGTCCGGATCACATGACGCACAGGCCTCCCGGCAGACGGGCTCTCGACAAAACGCCCTCGTGTACCTCTCGGCAGCGCTACCGGATTTGGGGATACAATGTCGGAACCGCTAAACGCAGATCGTTCGGGCATCCGTGAGAGTAGGGTAGTGGAGAAACCCGCAGCTTCGGAACACACGATAGAGCGCACGGTATACACGGCCATCGTGCTCGTCTTCGTGCTGTTCGTGGGCGGGTACTTCGTCTACAAGATCAGCGGCGTGGTGCTCGCGTTCCTGCTTACCATCCTCCTCTCCATCATACTCGGCGCTCCGGTCAATTACCTCGTCCGGCGGGGGTGGCCACGGGCGTGGGGAGTTCTGACGGTGATCGCGGCGCTCGCCGTATTGCTCTGGCTCTTTGGTCTTGCGCTCGTCCCCGCCGTCGAGACACAATCCCGCCAGTTCGCGGAGGCTTTTCCGACGCTCCTTGAAGAAGCATTCGCCCTCGCCAACCAGGTTCAGAGCTTCTTCGGGCTGGGTACCAGGATCGGCCTTGACCCCAAAAGCCTGGCAGGCATCGGGCGAGAGGTCCTCACGGGGAGCACGGTATCGACGGCGGCAGGGGTGGGATTGACGGTTGCGACCGCGCTCTCGCTCGGGGCGGTGGTGTTCATCTCAACCGTCTACCTGGTTATCCGGCCAGAGCCCTGGGTCAACGGGTTCGTCTCGCTCTTCCCAGCAGGGTGGCGTCCGAGGACGCGGGAAGTGCTGCAGGAGATGTACAACACGGTGCAGCGGTGGTTCATTGGTCAGCTCGCGGCCATGACTTTCATCGCCGTCTTCTGGGCCATTTCGCTCTCCGTGATCGGGATACCCTTCGCCCTGCTTCTGGGAATTTTCAGCGGCCTGGTCTCGTTTATCCCGTATGTCGGTGCCCTCATCTCGGTCGTAATACCGGTGCTTCTTGCCCTGATCTCGGACCCCTTCACGGCGGTCTGGGTCATCCTGGCGTTTATCATCATCCAGCAGATTGAGGGCAACCTCCTCCAGCCGATGGTGATGAGCCGGGCGGTCGACCTGCATCCGGCCCTGGTGGTCTTCGCGATCCTCGTGATGGGCACTCTCTTCGGCCTCGTGGGGGTCTTGCTGGCCGTTCCGCTCATGGCCGCTTTGCAGGTCCTCGTGCGCGAACTCTGGGTGAAGAGGATGGACCGTACAGGGACCGACCCCGACCCGCCCTCTCAAGAACCCCCGAGAGCCAAACTTCCCGACCCGATCAGAAATTTCCTGAGAACGCTTCGAAGCAAGAGGTTTAGACCGTAAGCCGGATGGACCCGGCCTCTGAGTTGCGTAGTTTCAGGTGCGGACAGGGTTGTCGCGGGCGTAGCTATAGGCGGTGTAGGCAGAAATGACGTGCGCGGTCCAGCCGAGAAGTCCACCAGTGCCGATCCACAAACCCGGCGTGATGATAAGCCACAGGATGCCGGCCAGGATGCGACCATTATAGAATTGCCCCACTCCGGGGATGATCGCACTCAACACCGCAGCCAGTGCGGGATCTCGCATCTTTCACCTCCATGCTCGCGTTAGAGTAGCTGACAGCAGACGACTGCATTCTATAGTAGCCTGATGATGGCCGGACTGGCGTACGGTAGGATCACAGACGCCAGGCACCCAATGGGTGAAACAGCTGATCCACCGTTTTGCGAAACGCCAAACGACTGGCACCTTGTTGCCGAAGGGATGCACGAAGGGCGTTGCTCTTCGAGAGATCAGTCCTTCTGCAGATTGCTGTAATGGTCCAGGACTAACCTAGTGCCATCTCTGGTCGAAGGCCAGCTTGGCCTGCAAAACGTCTTCGCCCTCGGGCCCCCCCAACCCGCAT
>DASSJP010000152.1:0-2665 GCA_035691165.1 Rubrobacter sp. | reverse complement strand
AAGACGTGGAGCAGGTCCAGTGTGATCTACCCCGAGTTCGTCGGCCACACCATCGCCGTCCACGACGGGCGCAAGCACGTCCCCGTCTACTGCACGGAGTCGATGGTCGGCCACAAGCTCGGCGAGTTCGCACCGACCCGCACCTTCAGGACGCACGTGAAGGGCGATAGGACAGCGAGGCGCCGATGAAGGCGAAAGCGAAGTACGTCCGCATCGCCCCTCGCAAGGCGCGCCTCGTGGCAGACGAGGTCAGGGGCAAGAGCTATTCCGAGGCGGTCTCGCTCCTGCGCTTCACAAACAAGCGCGCCGCGAAGATCATCGGCGACATAGTCCAGAGCGCCGCGGCCAACGCGGAGCACAACGACGACGCCGACCCCGATGAACTGTTCGTCAGAGACATCAGGGTGGACGACGGCCCGACCATCAAACGCTACCGCGCGAGGGCCATGGGTCGCGCGACGATGATCCGCAAGCGCACGAGCCACATCAGCGTCGAGCTCGGCGCCCCGGCGGGTGTCGCCATAGGCACGCCCGGAGACGAGGAGGAATAGATGGGCCAGAAAGTACATCCTGAGGGCTTCCGCCTCGGCGTCAAGCGCAAGGGCGAGAAGGTAGATTTCAAGAGCAGCTGGTACTCGGACAGGGACTACGCAGAACTCCTCGGCGAGGACCTCAAGATCCGGGACCACATCGAGAAGAAGCTCACCAGGGCTGGCATCGCCGACATCCAGATAAGGAAGGCTGCCGAGCAGGGTGAGATCGCTGTGGATATCCATACAGCGCGCCCTGGCATCGTTATCGGCAAGGGCGGTAGCGAGGTGGACGCCCTGAGGGGCGAGCTCGAGAGAATCACCAAGAAGAAGGTGCAGGTCAACGTGCGCGAGGTGTCGCGCCCGGAGCTAAACGCCAGCTTGGTCGCCGAGTCCATCGCGGAGCAGCTCGTCGGGCGCGCGGCGTTCCGGCGGACCATGAAGCGGGCGCTCACGAGCGCCATGCGCAGTGGTGCCGAGGGGGCCAGGATCCAGTGCGGCGGAAGGCTCGGTGGCATCGAGATGAGCCGGTCCGAGACCATCTCCGAAGGGCGGGTGCCTTTGCACACGCTCGACGCGGACATAGATTACGGTTTCAAGGAGGCCAAGACCCAGATGGGACAGATCGGGGTCAAGGTCTGGATCAACCACGGCGTGCACGACGAGCAGCCTGAAGCGGTCAGGCGGTAGACGATGCTTGTACCCAAGAAGCTCAAGTACAGGAAGCTCCACAGGGGCAGGATGCGTGGCAAGGCCAAAGGCGGCACCGACGTGCAGTTCGGCGAGTACGGGCTGCAGGCGTTGGAGCCTGCCTGGATCACCAACCGCCAGATAGAGGCCGCTCGTATAGCGATGACGAGGAAGATCCGGCGCGGAGGGAAGGTCTGGATCAATATCTTCCCCCACAAGCCTGTGACCAAGAAGCCCGCAGAGACCCGGATGGGCAGCGGTAAGGGGAGTCCCGAGGGGTACGTCGCCGTCGTCAAGCCGGGGCGTGTGATGTTCGAGATGAGCGGGGTGGACGAGACGCTGGCCCGAGAGGCCATGCACCTTGCCGCCCAGAAGCTCCCCATAAAGACACGCTTCATGGTGCGAGGGGGTGGTCAGCAGTGAAGGTAGCCGAAGTTCGAGAGCTGGACGTCGAGGAGCTCGAGCAGCGCCTCGCCGAGACGCGGCGCGAGCTCTTCAACCTGCGCTTCCAGCACGCAACCGGGCAGTTGGAGAACACGGGGCAGCTCAAAGAAGTCAGGAAGAACATAGCCCGGATCCTGACGGTCCTGAACCAGAAACAGCAGGAGAGTACCTAGTGGTAGAGGAAGAGAAAAACCAGAATCCTGAGGAGACTGTGGCCGAGACGCCGCAGGATCTCATCGAGTCGGGCGAGGCGACCGTCGAGGCCGGCCTGGAAACGGGTCCTGCCAAGGGACCGGCGCTCGATCAGGACGAGGGCCAGATCCAGACCGACACCGAGCGGAACAGGCGCAAGGAGCGGGTCGGGCTAATCGTCGCAGACAAGGCTGAGAAGACGGTGACCGTCTCCGTCGAGGCGCTGGTGCGCCACGAGAAGTACAAGAAGCGGGTGCGCCGGTCCAAGAAGTTCCTGGTGCACGACGAGCGCAACGAGGCGCGCGTCGGCGACACGGTGCGGATCATAGAGACCAGGCCGCTTTCTGCGCGCAAGCGTTGGCGGCTCGCGAACATCATTTCGAGGGCCGAGTAGTGATACAGCAAGAGTCACGCTTAAGGGTCGCAGATAACTCGGGCGCGAGGAGCATCCTCACCATACGCGTGCTCGGCGGAAGCAAGCGGCGCACCGCGGGCGTGGGCGACGTGATCGTCGCCACCGTCAAGGAGGCCACGCCGGGCAGCGCCGTCAAGAAGGGTGAGGTAGTACGGGCCGTCGTCGTGCGGACCAAGAAGGAGACGCGCCGCGACGACGGGTCTTATATCCGTTTTGGTGAGAACGCGGGCGTCATAATCAACCCTGATGGGGCTCCGCGCGGGACGCGCATCTTCGGGCCTGTGGCGCGCGAGCTCAGGGAGAAGGGCTACACCAGGATCATCTCGCTCGCTCCGGAGGTGTTGTAGTTATGGGTCTCAAACTAAAGCGCGGGGACACCGTAGTGGTGATCTCC
>DASSJP010000151.1:0-6246 GCA_035691165.1 Rubrobacter sp. | reverse complement strand
TGCGTAAGCCGACGAGGAGCGGGGTGGTCTCGTAATGGCCGGCTTCGACATACGAGACATGATGAACGACATCGAGGAGGCCCCCGGCAAGGTCTGGTTCTGGGATCTCGAGAAGGCCGTGATCGACGCCGACCGATGCGTGCAGTGCGGAGTATGCGTCGCCGCCTGCCCGACCGACTCCATCGGCATAGGCAAGGACGACCTCCCCGAGCTCGTCAAGATGTGCACGGGCTGCTCGCTGTGCTGGGATTTCTGCCCGCGCGGTGGACTCCAGTACGAGTCTACCTGGAAGATCACCGGCAACGGCGACAGCATTGAGGGGATGGGGCGCGTCGAGGAGAGCTATACGGCACGGGTCAGACAACGAATTGACGGCGTGCAGGACGGCGGCTTCGTGAGCGCGCTCCTGATCTCACTTCTGGAGGAGGGTGAGATCGACGGCGCCCTGCTGGCGCGCGAGAGCGAGACGGAGCGCTGGAAGGGTGAGGCTTTCCTGGCTACGACGCCCGAGGAAGTCCGCGAGTGTGCCGGTAGCTTCTACAACCAGACGCTCGCCCTCGGGCACGTAGACTTCAAGGGCTACGACCTGCCGCCGAACCCCCGTATTGTCGTGGTCGGAACTCCGTGCGAGATCGAAGGCATCAAGGCGATGCAGGCGAGGCCGTGGACCTGGGGTTCCTCGAAGGTCGAGGCGATCACCCTGACTATCGCCCTGCTCTGCACCAAGAGCTTCAACTACGAGAAATTGATGCTGGAGGAGATCAGGGACAAGAGGAACGTCGACCTGGATAACGTCGGGCGGGTTGACATCATCCGTGGGAAGATGATCGTCCAGGACCTCGAGGGGGCAACGATCTTCGAGGAACCGATACGCGACTTCCACGGTGCTGCCCTGAAGGGTTGCGACGAGTGCGCGGACTTCATGGGGCACGCTGCGGACATCTCCGTCGGCAGCGTCGGCAGCGCCGACGGCTACTCTAGCGTGCTCCTCAGGTCCGACGAGGGCCTCGCCGCCTTCGATAGCGTAAGGGATAGATTGGAGCTTCGTCCCCTTGACAAGCCGCAGGCATTGGATAAGCTAGACGGTTTGGACAAGAGGGTGGCTTTTAATAGTCTGAAGCGGGCCTTCGACCCCGACGCCCCGCTCTTTATAGACTACGAGGAGCACCTGAACGACTACGTCGGAACGGACCGCGCCCCGGTCGAGCACGAAGCGGTGAGGTACTAGTTGGAAGACCCTGGCGAAAATGTGCCATCCGGCTGATTCCCAAGATCAGCGTTCGCGCTATGGTTCTATGCGGGCTAGCGAACAGCGAGATCCGGAATGGAGCGCTCTGAAGAGATTGCCTCTACCGGATGAGCCCACGGAGCTGAAGGCCGAGACCCGTGCCCTCCTGGAGGACTCGCCGGAGGAGGGGAGCGGCCTCATCGCAGACGCAGCCTTTGTCTCGGATCTCCTCTGGGAAGTATGGGAGGCTGATCTCGAAGGGGCCGGCATGGGCTACGACCGGTTCCTTGAGATCTCGCGCGGTTACGCTGGCGAACTCAGGCTCTGGATCGTGGGCGAGCGTCCCTGGGACCACTGCGCGGCCGGCCTCGCCGGTCGCTTGTTGCGTAGACTCCCGGCCCAAAAGACCACTATTCTCTCGGAGGTAAACAGATGAACGTCAGCACCGAGTACACTACCATCGCCCCGCATGGCGGCGAGCTCGTAGACCGCAGAGCCCCAGAGGACCAGCGCGAGGAGCTGCTCCGTAGGGCTGAAGACTTAGCCAGGGTAACTCTAGGTCCGAGGGCTCTCTCCGACCTGGAGATGATCTCCACCGGTGTCTTCTCGCCCCTGACCGGCTTTATGGTCAGCGAGGAATACGAGAGCGTCGTCGAGACGATGCACCTGAAGAACGGCCTGGTCTGGAGCCTGCCGATCACCCTCCCCGTGAGCGATGAAGAGGCGAACGGTATAAGGGTTGGCGAAGAGATAGCCCTTTTGAACGCCGATGGACGCATCCTCGCGACGATGATCGTCGAGGACCGCTACTCTTACGATAAGGAGCACGAGGCCCGCGAGGTCTTCGGTACGACGAACGACGAACACCCTGGCGTCGCCGCCGTCTACCGCCAGGAGGACGTCCTCCTCGGCGGTGAGGTGACGCTGCTCGTTGACGATCCGAACCCGAAGCCTTTCCCGGATTACCACTACGGGCCGCGCGAGTTGCGCCAGGTCTTCGCCGAGAAAGGCTGGAAGCGCGTAGTTGGTTTCCAGACCCGCAACCCAGTCCACCGCTCGCACGAGTACATCCAGAAGAGCGCCCTCGAGATAGTAGACGGGTTGCTCCTTAACCCGCTCGTCGGTGAGACCCGCTCCGAGGACATCCCCGCCGATGTGAGGATGAAATCCTACGAGACGATCCTGGAGCGTTACTACCCCAAAGACCGAACGATGCTCGCCGTCTTCCCCGCGGCTATGCGCTACGGAGGACCTCGCGAGGCTATCTTCCACGCGATCTGCCGCAAGAACTACGGCTGTACGCATTTCATCGTAGGCCGCGACCACGCAGGACCCGGCAAGGACTCGAATGGCAACCCCTTCTACGGCGACTACGATGCCCAGCACATCTTCGACGAGTTCGAGGAAGATGAGATCGGGCTTACTCCTCTGTTCTTCGAACACGCCTTCTTCTGCCTCGAATGCCAGGGGATGGGGACGACCAAGACATGCCCCCATAGTAAGGAACATCACGTCTTTATCAGCGGCACGAAGGTGCGCGAGATGCTCTCCAAGGGCGAGTACCCGCCCCCCGAGTTCTCTCGCCCCGAAGTCATCGAAGTCCTAATGGAGGGGCAGCGGACGTAGCAGGGTTGTTACGAATGCGTTAAAATCGCAACGTTAAGTAAATAAAAGTCAAGGAGAACTAACAATGGAGAATGGGACGAGGAATGGCCGCGGCTTCACGCTGTGGTTCACCGGGCTTTCTGGGGCTGGCAAGACGACGATCTCGGAGATCGTCGAGCACGAGTTGAGGAACCGCTTCCGCAAGATCGAGGTATTGGACGGGGACATCGTGAGGACCAACCTGTCCAAGGGGCTCGGCTTCTCCAGGGAGGACAGGGACACCAACGTCCTGAGGATCGGGTTCGTCGCCGACTTGCTTACGCGCAATGGGGTTGGTGTGATCGTCAGCGCCATCTCTCCCTTCAAGGAGGTGCGTGACCAGGTGAGGCGCAACATCGGGGACGGCTTCATCGAGGTCTTCGTCGATGCTCCATTGGAGGTTTGCGCCGAGAGGGATGTCAAGGGTCTCTACAAGAAGGCTTTCTCCGGGGAGATCCCGCAGTTCACCGGCGTGTCCGACCCCTACGAGGCGCCTGTCGCTCCCGAGCTTCACATCAAGACCGATGAGGAGGCCGCCCAGGAGAGCGCGAGGAAAGTCATCGGCTACCTCGAAGAGCTGGGCTACCTCAGGCCCATCGAGGCGCTCGACCGGGTGTGATAGACCCCACTCCCGCCCTCTTCGGCCTGCTGGTCGGTTTCCTGGTAGGCCTTACTGGGGTTGGGGGCGGGTCGCTCATGACGCCGTTTCTGGTGGCCGTGATGGGGGTTCCTGCCCCCACCGCCGTAGGGACCGACCTCACCTTCGCGACCCTCACCAAGCTGACAGGCTCCTTCCAGCACTTCCGCCAGAAGTCGGTCAACCTGGAGATCGCGGTTTTTCTGGGGATGGGAAGCATCCCTGCGGGCCTCTTGGGGGTCGGGACCCTCGAGTGGATAAAGGGCGCGTTCGACCCCGAGATGGTCGAGTCGATCATGATAACCATCATAGCCGCGACCCTCGTTCTGGTCGGGCTGTCCCTGATCTACCGCGACTACTTCATGCCCAAGAGGAACGAGGGCCCGAAGCCCGGTCAATGGGACGGCAAGACCAGGATGAGCAACAGGCGCCGGTTCTACACGGTCCTGTTCGGGGCTTTCGGCGGCTACCTGGTCGGGCTTACTTCTATCGGCTCGGGGAGCGTTATGGCCGTCATCCTGCTCCTGCTTTATCCTATAGCACCGGCCGTTATAGTAGGCACCGACATAACACACACCACGGTCCTGTCGTTCGTCGTTGGCATAGCCCACATGACGCAGGGCAACGTGGACTTCAAGCTGGCAGGGACCCTGCTCCTTGGTGGCATCCCCGGCGTCCTGGTTGGGAGCCGGCTGGCGCCCTGGATCCCTGGCAAGCCACTCAAGCTGATACTCGCCGTCATGCTGATCTTCGTCGGCGCGCGCCTGCTATTCGCGCAAGGGTGGTTGCTGTAGGGGCGGTTCGCGAACCGCCCTTACTACTTGACTTGACGGATTATGTGCCGAAACCACTGTTGTGACGGCGTGAACTTCTCGTAAAACCATAGCACTTTGCACGTTGCGCTCGTGACGGGAGCCGGTGCCGGCATAGGCCGCGCCATAGCCTTGCGGCTTGCGGAAGAGGACGCCGCCGTCGTCGTTGCCGACGTGGACGAAATGGGCGGTGCGGAGACCGTTCGCCGGATCGAGGCAGGCTCGGGTCGTGGCGCCTTCGTACTGGCCGACGTATCTGTCGAGGCTGGTGCGCGGGAGATGGTCGACTTCGCCGGGCGGACGTTCGGCGGGCTCGACGTTCTCGCCAACAACGCGGGCGGCGCGCCGGGGCCGCATTTCCCCGAGGCGGATCCCGAGCACTGGCTCCGTACCCTAGACCTCAACCTGCGCGGTGTCATGCTCTCCACTTACTTCGCCATCCAGGCGATGCGTCGTCGGGGAGGTGGTGTAATCGTCGACATCTCTTCGATGGCGGGGATCGGATACGGGCCTCACGACGCCCCTGAGTACGCGGCTGGCAAAGCAGGCGTGACGCGTCTCACCTCCAGCCTGGTACATCTCAAGGAGAAGGTGGGCGTTCGAGTGAACTGCATCTGCCCTGGGTGGGTAGAGACAGAGGCGGTGCACGAGGCCCTGGCGAGAATGACTGAAGAGGAAAAGATGGCGCAGTCCATGCCGCCTCCCACCGTACTCATACAACCAGAGGAGATAGCCGACGCCGTAGTGATGTTCGTCAGGGACGATACGCTCGCGGGGCGGGTGATGGTCTGGCCCGACGGCGGGCCTCAGCGCCTCGTTCCGGGCGACGTCATGTTTTGAGGTATTCAGGTGCGTTGGATCACGACTATCATGTGGGTGCCGGCGTCGAGCACGCTGCTCTGTTCGCAGAACCGCGACTCCCACTCCAGCAGGGTCTCCCAGAATACGGGGTCACGATGGATCTCTCCGAGCACCGCCTCGTTCTGGACGGAGAGGAAGTTGGCAGCCGAAGCGGTGACGACTTACACGGATGACGTTCAAGTAGGGCTTTGAGGTCCTCCCAGCGATACATGCGGCAGTGGTGCCCGTCTGGAGAGGTTACGCCGTACTGGTCGCCGGTATCCACAACCTTCCTGATCTCTTCCATGCCCACCTCGCGGTATAGATCGAAGATGGCGCCAAGGAACTCACGCTCAACAGGACATACCCACCGGGCCTGGTGACGCGCAGCATCTCCGCCAGGGCGTCGTCGGCACGGTCGAAGACGTAACTCAGGGGGCCCCCGTCGAAGCTACGGTCAGGGAAGCGTGAGAGATCCGTGATATCCAGAGCCACCCTGGCGACGATGCGATGCTCGCAGCCGGCCTCTTTCACCTTCTCGTGGTTGAGCCTTAGCTGTCCGGGCGAGACGTCGCCCACGGTGATGTCCGCCCAGAGCCTGGCGATCCCGATCGTGAATCTCCCGGCCCCTGCACCGACTTCAAGGATGTGATCCCCACTCTCGACGTGGCGGCGTAGATAGCGTCGGTGCAGATGGAAGCTCACCCTTGCCGCAGCGTCTGCTTCGAGACGCTCCCACTCTCGTTCGCCGTACTCGTCGAAGAACCGGCCGATGTGCCGCGGATCGTACTTCTCGCCTGCCATGACCCCGACCTGTGTTCGTCCTCAATTGGGAAACCCGGCGGACGCGCTGACGCTGGCGGATTGGACTCCTGGTGGGGTCCCGGTCGGTCCGCCGCTCATCGTGAGGATCACGGGCGCTCCCTGTCTCGCGGAGGCGCCGGCTGAGGGCTCTGTTTCTATGATGGTTTCGGGTTCTTCCTGACTCGCCTCGGTTTTGATGGCGGCTATCTCGAATCCGGCATCGGAGAGGGTATTGGCCGCGTCTTCGAGGCTCCGGCCCGAGACGTCCGGTACTGTGGCTT
>DASSJP010000150.1:0-5594 GCA_035691165.1 Rubrobacter sp. | reverse complement strand
CGCCGTACTCGGGGCGCTCCTCACCCCGGATCTCTTCGGGGGCGGGGCGCTCGCCGCCGCGACCCTGAGCCCCACCGACCGCGCCCCCGACGCCGGCGGCAAGGTCAGCATTCAGGGCACCGGTGAGAACATGGAGGTGCGCCTCGAAGCGTGGGGATTGCCCGCGTGCAAGGACGAACAGTACTATGAGATCTGGCTCGTCGAGGGCAAAGAGCGCGTCAGCGCCGGGAGTTTCACGGTCGGCCAGAGCGGCCAGGTCGACGTCAGAATGAACGCCCCGGATTTCGCCGGCTCCTATTCACAGGTGGGTATAACCGCAGAGAACGACAAAGACCCACGCGCCAGCGACACGAAAATGCTCTCGGGAGAGCTGCACGAGCTGTAGACTGCCTTCCGCACTACGAAGAAAGGCCGGGAAATGTCGAAGCCGATCATATTCACCACCTCGACGTGTTCGTGGTGCCGCAGGGCGAAGCGATATTTCAAGGAGCGCGGAGTCCCGTTCAAGGAGATCAACATAGAACGAGACCCTGATGCAGCGCGGGACATAGTGCGCAAGACGGGCCAGAGGGGCGTGCCCGTTATAAAGATAGGGAACGCCTGGATAGTGGGCTTCGACAAGAATCGCATAGAGAAGGAACTGTCCCGCAGGGCTTCTTGAGGCGCCGTCTAGCCTTCGTCCGGCAGCAAGGGGAGGATGAGGGACATGCGGGTTCCCACTCCCGGTTGGCTCTCGGCCTCGATGCGGCCACCGTGGGCTTCGGCAATGGTCTGCGCTATCGAGAGGCCAAGGCCGCTGCCAGACTCCTCGACGCCGGCCAGCCTGTAGAAGCGCTCGAAGACGTGCGGCAATTCCGCTTCTGGTATGCCTGGGCCCAGATCCCCGACCTCGACGCGCAACTCCCCGTTTGAGGCGGTGGATCTCATGGTTATGCGCTGTCCCTCCGGTCCGTACTTCACGGCGTTGTCAACGAGGGCGAGTATTGCCTGCTCCACCCGCCCGGGGTCCACCCTGACGAGACCGCCGTCCGAGAGCGTAGTATCGAGCGTCGCGTCGTGCTCCGCGGCCAGCGCCTCGGCGCGGCGCGCCAGGCTCCTCAGCAGGATCTTCGACTCCACTGGCTCCATCCGGAAAGGCGGCGCGGCCGACTCCGAGCGGGCGAGGAAGAGCAGGTCCTCGACCATCCTGGTCATCGTCGAAGATTCCCGCACTATCTCGCGCAGGATTTCCTCGTGCTCGCAGTCGCCGTCAAGATCCAAGCCCACCTCGGCGTTGCCCCTGATGACCGTGAGCGGCGTCCTGAGCTCGTGGGAGACTTCGGCGAGGAACTCGGCCCTGGCGCGGGCGGCCTCGGCGAGCACCGACTCCGCCCGCTTGCGCTCGCTGACGTCGCGGGAGGCGGTCTGAAGTCGTACTACTTCGCCGTTTTCGTCGAGTATCGGCTCCGTGAGGGTCTCGAACCAGGTGTACTCGCCTGACGCTTTGCGGATTCGGTAGGTGACCGAGATGGCGCCCTGTCCTTCGAGCGCCTTCTCATGGGCTTCGGAGCGGATGCGCTTGAGGTCTTCTGGGTGGAAGAGATCGTAGGGGTTAGTGCCGAGCAGTTCTTGAGGCTCGTAGCCGAGTAGATGACGGCACGAGGGGCTTATGTAGAGGTAACATCCGTCCGGCTCGTGCAGGCAGACGAGGTCGCTGGTCTTCTCTGCGAGCAGACGAAAACGAGCCTCGCTCTCGCGCAGCGCCTCCTCAGCCAGCTTGCGCTCGGTGATGTCCCGTACGATGCCTTCGATGGCGATGACGTTCCCAGCCTCGTCGTAGATGGGCCTGTTGCGCTGCTCGGTCCAGATCATGCCGCCGTCCTTGCGATACCAGCGCAAAATGAGCGGCTCCTCGGGGGAGCGCATGGATGTCTCCATCAGGTGCCTGTCGTCCGGATGGACCCGCTTGATGCCAAGATCCGGATCGGCGTAGTGCTCCTCAGGGGTGTAGCCGGTTATGGCGGTGGACGAGGGGCTGACGTACTCGAAGCCTGGCTTCGGACGGAAGCCGTAGCGGAGACGAGATCCCGCAAGTTATCCGCCTGGAGCCGGAAACGCTCGTCTTCCCGGCGCCATAGGTTAAGGCTTCTGAGGACTCGAAATATAAGGCCGGCCAGCACGCCTCCGGCGGCGGTGCGCTGAAATCGGCTGAGCATGATGGGAAGCCTCATGGGACGGCCCTCCGAAAGACACTTGACTCGCTCGTATCGAGATGGATTATACTTGTCTACGGGAAAGAAAGGGTGGAGGGATGCTGATCCTGATCGTCGAGGACGAGGCTGCGATCGCTCGTTTCCTGGAGCGTGGGCTGAATGCCCACGGCCACAGGGTTCTCTGCGCATACGACGGGGAAGAGGGGACACGGCTTGCCGTTGACAAGCCTGTGGACATGGTCCTCCTCGACATCTCGCTTCCGAGGCTGGACGGTCGCGAGGTGCTCAGGCGTATCCGTCTGCGGCGCCCTAACCTTCCCGTCCTGATGCTGACGGCCCGCGAGGACATGAGGAACAAGGTGGGCGCTCTCGACGCCGGGGCCGACGACTACCTGACCAAGCCTTTCGTATTCGAGGAACTCCTGGCACGCATGCGCGCTCTGACACGCCGCTCCGGCCAGTCCGAGTCGACGCAGATACGGCTCGACGGCCTCACGATAGACCTCCTCTCGCGCCACGCCTGGCGCGGGGACAAGAAAATAGAACTCTCCAGCAGAGAATTCGCACTGCTTGAATATTTCATGCGCCACGCCGGGCAGGTACTCTCGAGGCAGCAGATCCTCTCCGCCATCTGGGACTACGGCTTCGAGCCCGCCTCCAACGTAGTTGACGTGTACGTACGCCACCTGCGCAACAAGGTAGATCCTCCAGAAGGGCCATCCCTGATCCAGACCGTCCGCGGCGCCGGTTACCGTTTCAACCCCGCGCACAGCAATTAGCCGTGCGGCGAAAAAAGCTTCAAGATGAAAGAAATTTCATCGCCGATTCATCGTGGTTTCACCCGCGGTGCATACAATTCCGCCATGTTGACTGCGGGCGGTGATCCAATTCCGAACATCGTGTTTCCGTCGCCGGTGGTCGACCATTGCAGGGTCCGGGCGCGGGTGACACCTCCTTTCCCTACTTTTTCCCATCGCATGTTCGCCCCCCCGGACTCCTACTCACAAGCCGCGCGATAGAGCCAGCCCTTGAAGTACGCTAGGCGTCGTCACGGTGGCGGACCCTAGCATCAGGCACGCGTGACCTTTACGGGGAGCCTCTGATCTCCGCCGCAGGAGATCCCGCCAATCTCATCTGGCTATCCTACTTTCCATACGTATACTCCTCCATATGAGGCTCATCGTCGCCGAAAAGCCGTCCGTCGGGCGAGATATAGCGAGCACCCTGGGGAGACATCGAAGGGAGAAAGGCTCTCTGGTCGGCGACGGCTGGACCGTGACTTGGGCGCTCGGGCACCTGGCCGAGCTTGCGCCGCCCGACGCCTACGGCGAGGAATACAAGAGGTGGCGTCTGGAGAGCCTGCCGATACTGCCCGAGCGGTTCAAGGTCAGGGTGAACTACAAGACCCGCGAACAGTTCGCGGTGGTGAAGGCTCTGATGAGGAACCCTTCCGTAACTGAGGTAGTCAACGCCTGCGATGCCGGTCGGGAGGGGGAGCTTATCTTCGCCTACCTCTATGGACTCTCTGGTTGCAAGAAACCTGTGCTGCGGCTCTGGATCTCCTCCCTCACTCACGAGGCGATCCGGGACGGCTTCGACTCCCTGCGTGAGGGCCGTACGATGAAGCCGCTTGAAGACGCCGCCCGCAGCCGCGGGGAGGCTGACTGGATCGTGGGCATGAACGCCACACGCGCCTACTCGGTCCGCTTCAGCCGCCCTGGCAACGTCCTCTCGGTGGGCCGCGTCCAGACCCCGACCTTGAAGCTCCTCGTTGACCGGGAGAGGGAGATACGGAACTTCAAGCCGGAGAAGTTCTGGACCGTCCACGCCCGCTTCTCCCGTGAAGGGAGTACCTACGACGGTGTCTGGTTCAAGAACAAACAGAACCGCCTTCCCGAGAGAGAGACCGCAGACCGCATAGCCGAGAAGGTGCGCGGCGGGACAGGAACCGTCCGCAAGGCGCAGAAGAAGACGGCCACTGAGAAACCGCCGCTCCTCTATGACCTGACTGAGTTGCAGCGCAACGCCAATTCCCGCTACGGTTTCACCGCCGAGCGCACGTTGCGCGCCGCCCAGGCGCTCTACGAGGAGAGGAAGCTCATCACCTACCCGCGCACCTCCAGCCGCTACCTCTCGAAGGACATGGTAGGCGGGCTCGAAAAGCGCGTCGAGGCCGCTGGGGCGGTCCCCGATCTATCGCCGTTCGCGGAGAAGCTGCTCGGAGCCACGAAGCTACCGATCAGCAAGCGCATCGTGGACGACTCGAAGGTTACGGACCATCATGCCATCGTCCCGACGAACAAGAAATCATCAGGCAACCTGCCGCCGGACGAGGCGAAGGTCTACGACCTGGTGGCAAGGCGCTTCCTGGCCGTGTTCTTCCCCGCGGCCCGCTTCGAGAACACGACCGTCGTGACGGAGGTCCGAGAGGAGACGTTTCTTTCTCGTGGACGCGTCGTGCTCGAGGCGGGGTGGCGAGCACTATATCCAGATGGGGTTGGCGGGCGGAAGGAGAAAGAGCCGCCCGTGTTGCCGCCGATCGAGGCGGGGCAGGAGTGGGCCGTGGCGAAGGTCGGCGTCAAGGAGGGAGAGACCAAACCGCCCCCGCGCTACTCTGAGTCTGCGTTGCTCGGGGCGATGGAGACGGCGGGAAAGCTTGTCGAGGATGAGGAGCTCCGGCAGCAGATGAAGGACTCTGGCCTTGGGACGCCCGCCACGCGGGCCGCCACCATCGAGCGGCTCATAAAAGTCGGCTACGTCGAGCGCGAGAAGAAGGCCCTCGTCCCGACGGAGAAAGGAAGGTCGCTCATCGGGCTCCTCGGGGAGAGCCCGCTCTCCTCCCCCGAGATGACGGCCAGGTGGGAGGAGCGGCTCGCGAAGATGGAGAAGGGAGCGGAGCGGCGCCCCGACTTCATGGCCGACATAAGCGGCTTCACAACGTCTCTCGTAGAAGCGGTCCGCGGGATGGAAGGGGAGAAGCTGGCGGCTCCCTCCCGCAACCGCGAGCCGCTCGGCCCGTGCCCGAAGTGCGGAGCGCCCGTCGTCGAGACCAAAAAAGCCTACGGTTGCTCAGCGTGGAAGAAGACCGGCTGCGACTTTGCGATCTGGAAACAGGTCTCGGGCAAGCGCCTCAGCGAAGGTCAGGCAAAACAACTCCTCGTGAAGGGCCGTACCGGGCAGATGAAAGGCTTCAAGAGTAAAGCGGGCAAGCCCTACGCCGCCGCGCTCAAGCTCGACGCCGAGCACAGGGTGAGGCTGGAGTTCGACAACGCGCGCAAGTAGACCGGGATCGGGTTCCCTTCGTGCTGCATCACAATGCCAGCTCCGACGGGTCGCGCGACGAGAGATTGGCGACCTGGCTTGTGGTGCCGGATTCAGGGACGGGCGAGTTTCGCGGCTCAA
>DASSJP010000149.1:0-4754 GCA_035691165.1 Rubrobacter sp. | reverse complement strand
GAAGAGGAGCAACTCGAGTACAAGGCCAAGCAAGGTTACCCTGTGCCTTTCGTGGAGATAAGGGCCCGCGGGGACGAGGGCTTCGTGCCGTGGGACGGAGAGACCATGGGCGAGTTGGAAGTTCGCGGTCCGTGGGTCGCTAGATCTTACTACGAGGCACCTGAGGGTGACGACAAGTTCACCGAGGACGGGTGGTTCACGACGGGGGACGTCGTCACCATAGACCGCTTCGGTTTCATCAAGATCACCGACCGTAGCAAGGACCTCATAAAGAGCGGGGGAGAGTGGATCTCCTCGGTCGAGCTGGAGAACGCCCTGATGGCCCACCCCGCCGTCTCCCAGGCCTGCGTCATCGCCATCCCCCACGAGAAATGGGACGAAAGGCCTCTAGCGGCCATCGTCCTGAAGGAAGGCGAGAGCGCGACGGAGGAGGACCTGCACAGCCACCTCGAAAAGGACTTCGCCAGGTTCTGGCTGCCTGACGCCTACGAGTTCGTCGAGTCCATCCCCATGACGGCGACGGGCAAGTTCCAGAAGTTGAAGCTGCGCGAGCAGTTCGAGGGCTACACGTCCACGAAGAATTAGGGTGAAGATCATCGGTGCCGGCTTCGGCCGGACGGGCACGACATCGCTGAAGGCGGCGCTGGAGAAACTCGGCTTCGATCCCTGCTACCACATGACCGAGGTCTTCGCGCATCCCGAGCACGCGGACTTCTGGATCTCAGCCTGGCGCGAAGAACCCGTGGATTGGGAAGGGGTCCTCGGTGGCTACGAGGCCGCCGTGGACTGGCCCGCCTGCACTTTCTATGAGGAACTCATGCGACGGTATCCCGATGCGAAGGTGCTCCTGAGCGTGCGAGACCCGGAATCCTGGTACCAGAGCACCCGCACTACTATCTACGAGCTAACAATGCTCATCGAAAGAGCCACGATATCGCGCTGGATCTTCGGCCTGATGAGCCTCCTGATCTTCGGCGGTTTCACAGGACGTAGAAGCAGCCTGGCGAAAGACATTATCTGGGAGGGCACCTTCGACGGGCGCTTCGAGGATAAGGATTACGCCATCGAGGTCTTCGAACGTCATAACGAAGAGGTGAAACGCCGAGTCCCGCCGGAGCGTCTGCTCGTGTACGAGGTGAAACAGGGCTGGAGTCCTCTGTGCGAGTTCCTCGGCGTGCCAGAACCGGATGAGCCGTTCCCGCGCCTCAACGACACGGCCCAGATGCGGCGCGGTATGAAAGCGGTCAGGGCGCTCACCGTCGCCGCACCCGTCGCGCTTGTGCTGCTGGCCGCGACTGTTTTCGTGCTGCTCGCCAGACGCGCCGGCCCCTGAAGCTCATCGCAGAACGTCAAGGGCGACGTAAACGATGTCTTTGAGCGTCTCGCAGTCTGCTCCTGCCCTCGCCAGCACCCGCAGGCCGTGCAGGGTATTGACCAGAAAGCGGGCGAGCGCCTTCGGGTCGCTGTCGGCTGAGATCTCACCGTCCTCCCTCGCCCGCGCCAGGGCGTCCTCGAATTCCGCTTCCGTGCGTTGGATGTAGCCGGAGATCCTGGCTGCCACCTCGGGGTCGTGCGGGGCGAGCTCGACCGCGGAGTTTGCGAGTAGACATCCCCGGCGCGGCTCGAACTCGACGAGCCCGTCAACTGTTCGCCAGAAGACTTCCCTGACTCCTTCGAGCCCTGATCCCGCAAGGACCTCCTCCACCCACAATGTCCGCACTTCCTGGAAACGGTCGAGGGCGGCCAGGAAGAGGGTGTGCTTGTCCCCGAAAGTGTCGTAAAAACTCCCCCGCCCTATGCCCATAGCGTCGAGCAACTCGCGCATGGAGGCCGCTTCGTACCCCTTACGCCAGAAGAGCTCCATCGCCGCGTCGAGCGCCTCAAGTGGCTCGAACTCCTTGGTCCTCGGCATTCCTCCTCAGCTTTCTGGCTGTGGGGAGACGGCGAAGCGCGGCGCTGGACGCTCGACGATGGGCCAGTGCAGCCCCGCGGCCACAATGGCGAGGGCGATACCAGCCCACCACACGGGCGCGAACGAACCTGTCCTCTCGAAGGCGAGGCCGCCGAGCCAGACCCCGAGGAATGCCCCGACCTGGTGGCTGAAGAACACGATCCCGAATAGGGTCCCGAGGTACCTGGTCCCGAACATGACGGCTACGAGCCCCGAGGTGAGCGGCACCGTCGAGAGCCACAGAACCCCCATCGCCGCCGCGAAGAGTAGTACCACCGTCGATGTCGGCGGCAGCGTGATGAAGAGCGCGATGACGACGGCCCTCGCAAGATAGATGCCGGCGAGCAAACGCCGCTTGCTGTGCCGACCCCCGAGCACCCCCGAGGCGTATGACCCCACAATGTTGAACAACCCGATGAGAGCAAGCGCCCATGCCGCCACCGCGGGACCCGCGCTGCTCATCCCTGCGTGCCCTCCGTGCGAGTGCCCGGCAACGCTGGCGATGTGCGCAGGCAGGTGCGTCGTTATGAACGCGACGTGGAACCCGCACACGAAGAACCCGGCCACGAGAAGCAGATAACTCCCGTGCCCGAACGCCTGCCGAACCGCATCTCGGGCAGGCAGCACAGGCTCATCCGTGAACTTCTCCCCTCCCCCACCACCTTTCAAGGCAACGGCAAGCGCAGGAACGGTCACCATGGATCCGGCGAGCAAAAGGAGTGCGGTCTGCCAGCCGTAGTCAGTGAGGAACGCCTGCCCGAGCGGCGCGAATACGAACTGCCCGAGCGAACCTGCGGCGGTCGCAAGACCCATTGCCTGCGAACTCTTCTCCGGCGGCACGAGCCGCCCCAACGCGGCGATGACGATGGTGAACGAGGCGCCCGAGAGCCCGAGCCCAACCAGCACACCAGCCGTGAGGTTGAAGGCGAGCGGCGTCGGACTCACCGCCATGAGCGCGACACCCACGGCGTACAGAACGCCGCCGGCGGCGAGTATGCGGGCCGATCCGTAGCGGTCTGCCACGGCCCCCGCAAAAGGTTGGCCCATACCCCAGACTATGTTCTGGATGGCTATCGCCAGCGCGAAGACCCCAGGCGACCAGCCACGCCCCTCGCTTATCGGCTCAGCGAATAGGCCGAAGCTCGTCCTCAGGCCGTAAGTGATCAAAGCGATCAAACACCCACAAACCACGACGAACGCAGTAGACTTCCACCAACCCGACCACCTCGCTGCCAATCTCCCATCCTCCCGAGTAGCCAACCTTGATTATACATATATTGGAACGATTGGTCAAATATACAGGAAACCGGGTATTGCTTTAGCGAAGAACCTGGCATGGGGTTCGGGTAGACTCAAGGCGGGGTCCATGTTCGGCTATGGGAAGGAAGATCCACTTGCATCGAACGCGGGAGGTACTGGTTCAGAAGGACGTGCCGGCTGCGATGCGTGACGGCACGACCCTCATGTCCAACGTATATCGTCCTGTGGAGTCTGGCGAGTACCCGGTTCTCCTCACGCGTCTCCCCTACGGCAAGGACCTGCCGCTCGGCAGCTTGGTCCTGGATCCCTTGAAGGCCTCGGAGGCCGGCTACATCGTGATCGTGCAGGACGTACGCGGGCGCTACCGCTCGGAAGGGAAGTTCGTCCCCTTCGTCAAGGAGTACGAGGACGGCTACGATACCGTCGAGTGGGCCGCGAGGCTACCCGGTTCCGACGGGTCGGTCGGCATGTACGGCCTCTCGTACTTCGGGAAGACCCAGTGGCACACCGCCGTAATGCGGCCGCCCTCCCTGAAGAGTATGGTCCCCGGCCTCACCTGGGGCAATCACCTGAACGGCGTCCAGATGCGCGGCGGAGTACAGGAGCTCGGCCTGATGCAGTATTGGGCGCAGACGGCGCTCGCGCTAAATCTGCTGTTCCGCAGGCACGCTGATGAACCGGATCGGATCGAGGAGAAGCTACCCGAACTGGTCGGTACCATAGATGCCATCCTCGCTGGCGGCGGCTACGACGTCCTGCCGCTCACCGACCTCCCGAACCCCCACGGGCTCGTGCCCTTCGTACAGGGCGGTTTCGAGCGTGGTGTCGAAGATGAGAGCTGGAACTACCTCAACATCGAGCACGAAGACGTCAACGTGCCCGCCTTCCACATCGGCGGCTGGTACGACTGCTTCATCGGGGAGACGTTGCGCCAGTACGGAGCGATGAAGGAGATCTCGCGCGAGGCCGGGATGCGAGAGCCGCGCCTGACAATCGGACCGTGGACGCACGGTGACTTCGGCAGCACACTCGGGGATCTCGACTTCGGCATAGGGAGCTCCGGCCTCTTCCTGAACTACAGGGGTGATTTGACGGACGCCCACCTCCGCTGGTTCGACGCGACCCTGAAAGGCGAGGAGCGTGCCCTGGAAGGCACTCCCCCTGTACAGGTCTTCGTCATGGGAGAGAACCGCTGGCGAGGCTACGAGGAGTGGCCTGTTCCAGGGTCTCGAAAAGAGGACTGGTATCTGATCTCCGACGGTTCGCTGCGACGCGAGCCCGGAGGAGCGAAAGACGAGCCGGCGCGCTACGACTACGACCCCGAGAACCCCGTCCCGACCATCGGTGGTTCCATCCTCCTGGCCGACATTCACCGCCCGGGACCGAGGGACCAGAGGCCCATCGAGAGCCGGCCCGACGTGCTCGTGTACACAAGTTCGTCCCTGGAGGAACCGTACACGGTCCTCGGCTCCGTCTGCGTCACGCTCTTCGCCGCCTCCTCAGCGCCCGACACGGATTTCGTCGCGCGGCTCGTCGACGTCTA
>DASSJP010000148.1:0-2692 GCA_035691165.1 Rubrobacter sp. | reverse complement strand
CGCCTTTACGATGAAGTCGTTGAAGCGAGAGGCAACTATCCCGAAGGATCTCCCCTCCGCTGAAATGTTCCCCTCGATGTGGTTGGCTCGCTCTTCCACATGTCCCCCTAGAACTTCTCGAAGACGTGGTTCAGCTTCTCGCGCTTCGTCTTCAAGTAGCGCTCGTTGTGGCCGTTCGGCTCCATCTCGATCGGGACGCGCTCGGTGATCTCAAGGCCGAACCCACGCAGGCCCACGACCTTCGTCAGGTTGTTGGTCAACAGACGGATGCGCTTGAGGTCCAAGTCTTTCAGGATCTGGGCCCCAATCCCGTAATCCCTCAAGTCAGGCGCCAGCCCGAGCTTCTGGTTGGCCTCGACGGTATCCATCCCCTCGTCCTGGAGGTGATAAGCCTTCATCTTGTTGAGGAGCCCGATGCCCCTTCCCTCCTGCTGCATGTACGCGATGACGCCTTCGCCTTCTTCGGCGATGTGCTCCATCGCCGCCGCGAGTTGCTGGCCGCAGTCGCAGCGCAGGGAATGGAGCGCGTCTCCCGTCAGGCAGGCTGAGTGTACTCTCACGAGCACGTCGTCCTTGCCTTCGGGTTCGCCCATGACGAGCGCAACGTGGGTGAGGTCGTCGATCTCGTTCTCGTAGGCGCGAAGACGGAACTCCCCGAACGGAGTCGGCAGCTTCGTCTCGACGGCGCACTTCACCTGCGTCTCGTAGGCGTGGCGGTACTCGATGATCTGGGCGACCGTAACCAGCTTGACGCCGTGCTCCTTCGAGAACTTCTCGAGGTCTGGCACACGCGCCATCGTGCCGTCCTCTTTCATGATTTCGCAGATCACACCAGCGGGCTTGAGGCCCGCGAGCCTGGCGAGATCGACGGCTGCCTCCGTCTGCCCCGCGCGCTGCAGAACGCCACCAGGCTTCGCCCGCAGGGGGAAGACGTGCCCAGGCATCACCAGATCCTCGGGACCTGTCGCTTCGTCAACGGCGACGCGGCACGTGTGGGCCCTGTCCGCGGCGGAGATGCCCGTGGTGATACCATCCTTCGCCTCGATGGATGCCGTGAAAGCCGTGCCCATCCTGGAAGCGTTGTGGGTGACCATCTCGGGTATGTCGAGGTGGTCGATGATCTCACCAGCCATCGGAAGGCAGATCAAACCACGCCCGTGAGAGGCCATGAAGTTGATGTCATCCGCCGTCACGAGCTCGGCGGCCATCGTCAGGTCGCCCTCGTTCTCGCGGTCCTCGTCGTCACAGACGATGACCATCTTTCCTTGCTTTATGTCTTCGATCACTTCCTCAATGGGACTAAACGGCATCTCCGACACTCCTCTCAATTGTTGAAAGTCTCTCTACAATTCGCGGCTCGAGCAGCCGCTCTACGTATTTGCCTATTACGTCGGCCTCCAGGTTCACCCTATCCCCCAAGCGTAGTTCTCCCAGGTTCGTGTTCGCGCGGGTCTGGGGCAGGATCGAGACGGTGAACGACCCATCCCCGACCGAGACTATGGTCAGGCTTATGCCGTCAACGCAAATGCCGCCTTTCTCGACGCAATAGCGGATCACCGCCTCGGGCGCCTCGAACTCCCAGATCTCCGCTTCGCCTTCCGCCCGCACGCCGAGCACCTCGCCCACGCCGTCTACGTGACCCTGCACGATGTGTCCACCGAACCTGCTTCCGGCGGCCATCGCCCGCTCCAGGTTGACGGGGCTCCCCTCGGCCAGGCTTCCGAGCGCCGTGCGCCTCAGGGTCTCGGGCATCGCGAAGAATGTAAGTGTGTTGTCATCAGCCTCGCCGACCGTCAGGCACGCTCCGTTCACTGAGATGCTGTCACCTTGGTGCGTATCCCTGGTTACCAGGTGGGCTGCGATGCTCAGGCGCAGCAACTCGCCTTCCTCCAGCCCCGAGACGCGGCCTACCTCCTCAACAAGCCCGGTGAACACGTTCCTCCTCTCCGCCGGCGGCGGGATAGAGCGTCACGGCGACGTCCTCCCCGACCTTCTCGACATCAGAGACCGAGAACTGCAGCGACTCGGCCATCTTCGTCACGCGCAGAACCCCGATCATGGGCACGCCCTCCGAGCCCAGGAGCTTCGGCGCGTAGAACAGGGTCAGCTTGTCCGCGAGCCCCTTCCTGACGAAGCGCGTCGCGGTCTCACCGCCACCCTCCACTAACAGGCCTTTGAACCCACGTCCACCCAACTCATCCAGGATAAACGGGAGATCCAGGCCCTCATCCGAGCGCGGCGCCGCAACTACCTCGACGCCGAGTTGTTCCAGTTCCGTTTCGCGGCCGTCGAGCTCAGCGGCGAAGATCAGGACCGGCGCCTCGTTAGCACTCCTCGCCAGCTTGCTCTCAGGGCTGGTTGTTAGATTGGGATCCAGGACCACACGGGTGATACGGGGTGGCGGAACCGAGAGATCACGTGGCGTCAGCATCGGGTCGTCGGTCCGCACGGTGTTGGCTCCGACGAGCACGGCCCCTGCCTCGGCCCTGAGCTGGTGGGCCCGCAGCCTCGCTTCCTCGCCGGTCACCCATCTGCTGTCACCGCCTGCGGCGGCGATTTTGCCGTCGAGGGTCGTGGCGAGCTTGAGGTGGACGAAGGGCCTTCCCGTCCTCATGTGATGCAGGTACTGTTCGTTCTGTCGCTCGAAGTTGTCGTCTTTGGTCACCTCGACTTCGACGCCGGCTTCGCGAAG
>DASSJP010000147.1:0-3729 GCA_035691165.1 Rubrobacter sp. | reverse complement strand
CCAAAGTGTGCTGAGAGCCCGCGAAGCAGGCGTGCTGAAAAAGGAGGCAAATTGACCACCCTGGTCGTAACGAGCTACTTCGAGGAGGAGCACGTCAGGCGCATCCGGGAGGTGGACGGGCGACTGAGCGTTCTCTATCGGGAGGACCTCGTCCCGCCGCCGCGCTGGCCGGGGGACCACGCCGGACCCGAGGACTGGCGGCGTTCGCCGGAAGGCGAGGAAGAGTTCGCCGCGATGCTCGGGGAGGCCGAGGTCCTCTACGACTTCCCCCGTGGCCACGTGAATGATCTCGTACACGTCGCCCCGAAACTCCGGTGGGTACAGGGGAGCATGGCAGGGGCCGGAGAGGTGGCGCAGAAGGCAGGCCTCGGAGAGACGGACGTTGTGGTGACGACGGCGAGCGGCATCTACTCAGGGCCGCTCGCCGAGTTCGTGCTGATGGCGATGCTCCAGCACGCGAAGGACCTCGACCGCCTTCGCCTCGACAAGGCCGAGAAGATCTGGCGCCAGGGAACTACGGGGACCCTGGAGAGCAAGACGCTTTGCGTCGTCGGGACGGGGAGCATCGGGCGCGCCATCGCGGAGCGCGCACGGCCTTTCGGCATGCGCATCGTCGGTGTCAAGCGCACGGTGCGCGAGGACGACGAGGCCTGGCGGTACGCCGACGAGCTTTACGCGACGGCGGAGTTAGGCACCGCCCTCGGCGAGGCCGACTACGTGGCCGTTACGCTGCCAGGCACGCCTGAGACGAAGCGGCTGCTCGACGCTGAGGCCATAGCCGCGATCAAGCCGGGGGCATACTTCGCCAATGTTGGAAGAGGTTCCGTGGTCGACGAGGCGGCGCTCGTCGAGGCGCTGGAGAGCGGGCACCTCTCCGGGGCCGCGCTCGACGTTTTCGAGGTCGAGCCGTTGCCCGAGGAGAGCCCGCTGTGGGACCTCGACAACGTCGTCGTCAGCTCCCATAGTACGGACGTTGTGCCTGACCTGATCAACTCCGCACAGACCGACCTGTTCTGCGAGAACCTGCGCCGTTACCTCGCAGGCGAAGGGCTGCTCAACGTCCTGGACAAACGTCTGCTCTACTAGACTTATCTGCCTCGAAAGCCTCGTAAGGTAGACTACGGAGAGAGTAAAACGGGTGATAGGTCTCTGGCCGCCGACCATCGGAGAGGGCCGGATCTTCCGAGCTATGAATGGCAATGTACGTGATCCTCGGCGGCGCTTTTCGCGGCGGGGGTTTTTGCGGGTTGCCGCAGCGGGTGTGGCGGCGACGGCTTGCGGAGGATTGCTTACCGCCTGTGGAGATTCCGGTCTGGCCGGGAAGCTTCGCGTCACCCCCAATCCCGTGAAGGTAGACGAACCGTTCACCATCACCCTGAAAGATCTTTCGCCCTGGCAACGCGTGAACCTGCACGCGCGCTTCGTTGACGGCTACGACATCGAGTGGACTTCGAGGGCAACGTTTCGGGCGGACCTCGGCGGAACGGTTGACGTGTCCCGGCAAGCTCCGCTTGAAGGCAGCTACAGGGGAACAGAGCCGATGGGCCTTGTGTGGTCAGCATACGGCCTGGGGACTTCCTACGCCATCTCACTGCGTCCGCAGCCCCTGTCAATCACCGCGGAGATAGACGGCAAGTCGGCAAGCGTCCAGGTCGTCCGGACCCTCCTTACGGACGAAATAGCCTGCACCGAAGTCCGCGAGCGCGGACTCTACGGCAGGTTCTTCCGGCCCGCGACCGGCGAGCCGGTCCCTGGCGTGCTCGTCCTTGGTGGCTCCGAGGGAGGGCTCGCATCCTACGTGATGCGGGAGGCGGCGCTACTTGCGAACCACGGGTTCGCAGCGCTCGCGCTGGCTTACTTCTACTTCGGCTCGCTGCCGGACAGGCTCGCCCGCATACCGCTGGAGTACTTCGGCGACGCAATCGGATGGTTGAGGGACCACCCTTCGGTACGCGGTGACCGGCTCGGGGTGATGGGAACCGCGCGCGGCGGCGAGCTCGCCCTGCTCCTTGGGGCGCACTACCCCGAGCTGAATGCCGTCGTGAGCTACGTCGGAAGCGGCATCGTATTCCCATCTCCGGCGGGTTCCGAACCGGCCTGGACCTTCCGCGGCAAACCACTGCCCCAGATCCTCAACCCCTTCGATATCTTGCAGGCGAGGCCGGCCCAGATCGACCGTGCCCAGATACGGGTCGAGCGCACAAGTGGACCCGTACTCCTCATCTCCGGCGACGCAGATCAGGTATGGCCATCGACCCAGCTCTCGCGGGTCGCGATGGACCGTCTCCAGCGCTACGGACGACCCTATCACGACGATTTCCGTCACTACCCTGACGCCGGACACGGCATCCAGCCGCCCTACCTACCAGCCACGCCTGGAACCTATTATTACGGTGGAGATCTCAAGGGCAACGCCACAGCCAACGAAGACTCCTGGCAACACGTGCTCCGTTTGCTCGACGAGCGCCTGCGGCGACGTACCAGCGATCCGTAATTTCTCACGACAGACCCCAGGTCTGGAAGGAGATGAACAATCCGCGCCCGTGCCTTCATCTCGTGTCGCATTGTGACTCGTTGCGACGCCTCTTACGGTAGCGGTAGGCGGCATCGCGCACCTTGTCCTCGTCTTCAAGGGAAGATCCCAAGGCGCCAGCCACCGTCGCCAGCGAGGCCGCGAGCCACGAGAGAGTCAGGTACTCGCCGAAGCCGACTGGGTGCTTGAGCATGGTCTGGAATGAGGCACCGGGCACGAAGACCCATGCCGCAAGGAAGAGGAGTGCGAACAGCACGGCGTAAGCGAGTAGCACGGCCACGCTTATGATCAGCACGGTAACGCCGTTGTAGAGCACGGCCCACTTCCGCTCCTCTCTTCCCAGAGTTCGCTACCAGAGGTGGTGGGCCACTATGATCCAGACGACCATCGCCACTTTCGCCGTGACCATCAACAGCAGAAGGCGCCAGAAACCCACAGCGTCGGACAGCATCGACATGGCAGTTATCACCAGGACATATGCGCCGGTGGCGAGCGTGCCCTTGAAAGACGGGAAGAGCTTCCAGGGACGGTTGGCGAGCACCATGCCAGAAAGGAGCCTCAGACGGCCAGGTACGCCCGGAGCGGCGAAGCGGGCGTCTACGTCCATGCCCTTCATGTCCTCGTCCGGCGGCCCGACCCTTCGGAAGGGAGCCACGATCTCGGTGGGCCTACGTACGACCGACTGGCGAGGTCTCTCACTTCGAACCTCCGTGGAGTCTGCCTCCGCAGCATCTGCTCCGGCGCCGCTCTCATCGGTCTCGTCGGGAGCAGTATCCCTTCCCAGTTCCGGTATCCTCGTGTAGAGTTCCTCGACGAGCCTTCCGCTCCTGTACACAGGAAGGTCAGTCAAGCAGACCGCGAGATCCCACCCCTCCTCCAACCTCCTATCGCGGCATACGTCGAGGATCTCCGGCGCCTTCCTGCCGAGAAGGCCGGGCAATTCCGAGGCGAGCTCACGAGCGACCTTCTCTGGAACCTCCGGTGCGGCCACGAGACCCAGATTCACAGTGTACGTGGAGTCCCCGGGAGTGGTGATTTCGTAGTCGTCCAGGCGTTCCTCTCGCACCTGGTCTGACATGTAAACTCCCTACTCGCCGCCTCAGCACTTCCGACTCGCGCACGAAGGGAATCGGACAGGGACAGCGGGTTCGTTATAGAATATCTAGCCTATTTCACCTTGACACAAACATGATACT
>DASSJP010000146.1:0-7242 GCA_035691165.1 Rubrobacter sp. | reverse complement strand
CGCATGGTTCGGTGCTGGCCGTCGATGGTTCCGAGGCTATGGTCGAGGCGACGAGGAGGAGGTTTGCGGGAGAGCCACGGGTGCGGGTGGAGCGCCAGGATCTACTGCGGCTCGAGATCGTGGAGCCTGTGGATTTGATCTTCTCTACTGCCACGTTCCACTGGATCAAGGACCACGATCGGCTGTTCGAGAATCTGGCGCGGGCCCTGAAGCCGCATGGCAGGCTGGTGGCCCAGTGCGGGGGAGAGGGCAACATCTCCCGCGCCACGAGGGCGACGAAGGAGACGATGGACGAGGAGCGTTTCAGGGACCATTTCGCTGGCTGGGAAGACGACAAGAACTACGCAGACGCGGAGACCACTGCGCAACGACTTGAGGCCGCCGGCTTCGAGGAGATCGAGACCTGGCTGCACGACGAGACTGCGGCCTTCGATTCGGTTGACGAGCTTGCACGCTTCCTCGGTACGGTCGTGCTCGGCGGGCATCTGGAGAGGCTTCCGGAAGAGGAACGCGGTCCTTTCGCCACTGCGGTGGCCGAGAAGATAGTTGCGGTGGATGGCTCGCCCGCTCTGGATTACGTCCGGCTGAACATGGCGGCGAGGAGGTCAGCATGAGCGTCGGGGCTCTGTTCGGACAGGCCGCGTGGGATTATGACAGGGTGCGCAGGCAGCTCGTTCCCGGCCTCGACCGATTCTACGGAGCTGTGCTGGAGAGCGTGCCTTTCGGGAATGAGGAGGAGATCCGGGTGCTCGACCTGGGTGCCGGGACAGGGCTGCTCAGCGCGATGGTCGCCGAAAGGTTCCCGCGCTCGCGGGTGACGCTCGTGGACATCTCGGTGGAGATGCTCAGGGTGGCGCGCCGACGCTTCGCTGATGAGCGGGGGCGTTTCGAGTTTCGCACCATGGACTACGCCCGCAAGCCGTTGCCCGGGATAGTGGGCGGTTACGACCTCGTCGTGTCGGCGCTCTCGGTACATCATCTCACCCAGGGAGACAAGAGGGAGCTGTTTGGAAAAGTCCACGACTCGCTCGCGGTTGGCGGCCATTTCGTCAACGCGGATCAGGTGCTGGGTGAGACGCCTGAGGAGGAGACGCTCTATAGAGAATGGTGGCTGCGGCGGGTTCGCGAGGCCGGTGTCTCAGAGGAGGACCTGGCGGCCGCGCTTTCGCGCATGAGGGCGGACAGGAACGCGACCCTCGTGGCGCAGCTAGGCTGGCTCGATGAGGCCGGTTTCGAGGAGATACGGTGTGGTTACAAAGATCACAGGTTCGCAGTCTACAATGGTAAAAAGAGATACGAGAGTTTGAAGAACGGGAAGGAAGAGGATGGATAAGCCGAAGACTCTGGTAGAGAAGGTCTGGGAGAAGCACGTGGTGCGGAGCGCCGAGGGAGAGCCGGACCTCCTCTACGTCGACCTTCATCTGGTCCACGAGGTGACGAGCCCGCAGGCTTTCGAGGGCCTCAGGCTCGCCGGGCGGAACGTACGGCGTCCGGACCTTACTCTCGCTACGATGGACCACAACGTCCCGACGTCGGAGTTCGGGATGCCCATCAAGGACAGGGTCTCGGCGAAGCAGATGGAGGCCCTGAGGAAGAACTGCGAGGAGTTCGGTATCAAGCTCAACGAGTGGGGCTCCATCGGGCAGGGCATCGTCCACATTATCGGGCCCGAGACGGGGCTCACGCAGCCAGGGCTTGTGATCGTCTGCGGCGATTCCCACACAGCCACCCACGGTGCGTTCGGCGCCCTGGCTTTCGGCATCGGGACCAGCGAGGTCGAGCACGTACTGGCGACCCAGACGCTCCCCCAGAGCCGACCGAAGACGATGGCCGTCACCGTCGAGGGCGAGCTGCCGGAAGACGTCACCGCGAAAGACCTCATGCTCGGCATCCTCAACCGCATCGGGACCGGCGGCGGCGTCGGCCACGTCATCGAGTACAGGGGCGAGGCCGTGCGCCAGCTCTCGATGGAGGGCCGCATGACCGTGTGCAACATGTCCATCGAGGGAGGGGCGCGAGCTGGCCTCGTCGCCCCCGACGAGACCACCTTCGAGTACCTCGAAGGCAGGGAGTACGTCCCGAAGGGCGAGGACTGGGACAGGGCCGTCGAGGAGTGGAAGAAGCTCCCTACGGACGAAGGCGCCGAGTTCGACAAAGAAGTCGTCATACAGGCCGAGGATCTCGTCCCCTACGTCTCGTGGGGCACGACCCCGGCGCAGACCGTGCCGCTCGACGGCGAGGTACCCGAGCCCCAGAACGACGGCCACGAGAGGGCCCTCAAGTACATGGCGCTTCAGCCGGGAACCAGGATCAGGGACATAGAAGTAGACACCGTCTTCCTGGGGTCCTGTACCAACGCCCGCATCGAGGACCTGCGCGCCGCGGCAAGCGTACTCGAAGGCCACAAGGTCAAAGACGGCATTAGGGCGATGGTCGTCCCAGGCTCGATGCGCGTCAAGAAGCAGGCCGAAGAAGAAGGACTCGCCGACATCTTCACCGAGTCCGGCTTCGACTGGCGCAATGCCGGATGCTCTATGTGCCTCGGCATGAACCCCGACATACTGCAGCCCGGCGAGCGCTGTGCCTCGACCTCGAACCGCAACTTCGAGGGGCGCCAGGGCAAAGGTGGCAGGACCCATCTCGTCAGCCCCGTGGTCGCGGCGGCTACGGCTGTGATGGGCAGGTTCGCATCGCCGAGCGAGCTCGGCGTACCCGTGGAGGTGGGCTAGATGGAGCCTGTAAACAAGGTCGAGGGCAAGGCCGTGCCGCTCGGTTGGGACGACGTTGACACGGACCAGATCGTCCCTTCAGACGCCCTCAAGCGCATCGAGCGTACAGGCTTCGGGCAGTTCCTCTTCTCCGCCTGGCGCGAGGACCCCGACTTCATCCTCAACAAGCCTGAGCACGACGGGGCTGTCGTCCTCATCGCAGGCAAGAACTTCGGAAGTGGATCCAGCCGCGAGCACGCGCCGTGGGCCATACAGGACTACGGGTTCGGGGCCGTCATAGCCGAGTCCTTCGCCGACATCTTCAAGAACAACTGCGCGAAGATCGGGCTTCTCGCCGTGGAGTTGCCGCAAGATGCGGTACACAAGCTCCTCGAAGCCGTCCGAGAGGATCCGGAGGCCGGGGTGTCCGTCGATCTCGAAGGGCGAGTGGTGAAGGGCCCTGGTATCGAAGAGCCATTCGCCTTCGACAACTTCGCCCGCTACAGGCTCCTGAACGGCCTCGACGACATCGGCCTCACGCTCACGCACGAGGACGAGCTCGATGAGTTCGAGAAGACCCGACCGAACTATCTACCGAGTGTGCAGTAGCCTCGGGACCCGGACTGTGCCATATTGGCGTGGAGTCATTCAACGAGAGGTGGTAGCGAGATGGCCAAGAAGACCGACAAGGCTCTAAAGAGCCTGAAGAAGGACGTGGCCCAACTACGGAAACAGAACGACAAACTCGCCGAGATGCTGGAGAAGGCGAGGGAAGATCAGGCCTCGGCCCATATGGAGCTCCGCAAGCTCCTCGAAGAGCATCTGACCACGCACGACGCCGGTCCCGACGAGTCGGCGGCTGAAGACAACTCGCCCGACGGCGAGGCTGAAGAAGAACCTGAGGTTACGGAAGCCGCGGAGCGGAAAGCCAGAGACCTCGGCGTGGACATCTCTAGCGTGAAAGGCACGGGCTCGGGAGGGCGTATCCTCGTCAAGGACGTTGAGGCCGCTGCTGACGTGAAACAGTAGGCATCTCGGAGAAACTCACGTCCAGAGAGTTTAGTCCTCGGGAGTTACTACGAAATGCTCCCGATGGTACGCGAGATAATGCGGATTGATATGGTGGTCTCTGTGAACGGTGAGATTGCTCTCAGCGCCGATCAAAGATAGATCGTCTGCAACCGAAACAGCGCCGTTGTCGAAGAGCACGTGATGGTTCGGACACAGGCAGAGAATATTATCTTTAGTGTCCGGCCCGTTGTGCGGAGCCCCAAGCGGGCGTATGTGAGCAGCTTCTGCGTAAAGGCCTGCAGGACATTCCAGACGGGTTCCGCACATCTGGCATCTGTGATCGTAAAGTGCTTTGATTGCACTTGCCTGCGCCGTATCTCTTATGATTCGCGATATCCTCACGTCTCGGCGGTTCGGAATCGAGTACTCGGCTGGTTCCTCAGCTATAGTTTGACCAGGTGTTGTCTTTTCTGGAATCTTTACTAGGCGGAAGCGCCAGATTTTGAAGCCTGATTTACCAACCTCATGCCAGAAATCTTCGACCGCGTACAAGCCGTCGTAGCTGTACCCGGAGGGTGGTGAATCAGGCGAGTCATGGTTGGAACCTCGGATAACGCGAACAGGAAGGCCATTCTGCTTGCTTAGCGCGAGAGCCCGGTTTCCACGGGCGAAGGGTTGATCATAGGTCTGCTGTCCAGTACCTGAGTCTCTTCCTCCGTGCCCGGTGTAGATGATCACGTCTCCGTAATCAGCGTCATCTTCGTAACCTCCGGAGAGAACTATTGATTCTGCTCCCTCTGTCTGACTACCAGAGATACCTGCCTGAATTGGTATGTGGACCCTGCTCGCATTCAGTTCAGCGCGATTCTCGAACAGACTTCCTTCAGGGTAACCGGGCACGTGTCCGAGAAGCCGTTCAGGCATACAGATACCTACCGTGCCATGCGTGCGAAAAGACATGAAAGTCAAGATTCATTATTAGCGAGCATTGTATGTCGTATTCTCGCCACAGGCTAGAATTGAAGGTGATACTTTATCTGAGGGGAGAATAGATGATCGAAGTCGCGATCATGGTCGAAGGGCAGGAGGGTGTCGGATGGGACCGCTGGCGGCGGCTGGCGCTGGCCGTCGAGGAGCTTGGCTACGCTGCTCTCAATCGGTCCGACCATTTTCCCAACAATGGGATGGGTTCGTACAGGGACGGACTGGAGCTGTGGTCCTCGCTCATCTGGCTTGCGGACAACACTGAGAGGATCGAATTCGGGCCGCTGGTCTCGCCCTTCTCGTTCAGGCATCCTGTCATAACGGCCTGGCAGGCGTCGGCCGTTGACAACCTCGCAGGCGGACGTCTCAGGCTCGGCCTCGGCGCGGGCTGGAATGAATGGGAGCACGAGGCTTTCGGCTTTGATCTGCTCGACACAGACCGCCGCTTCGCCCGCTTCGAGGAAGGACTCGAGGTCGTGACCAGGCTGCTCAGGAACGAGGAGCCCGTCTCGTTCAGCGGCGAGCTCTACCAGCTTCGCGACGCGATGCTCCTGCCTCGCTCGCCGAGGCCTGGCGGTCCGCCGATAGTCATCGGGGGAAACGGCGTGCGAAGGACGCTGCCTCTGGTGGCCCGCTACGCCGACGAGTGGAACGCCGTATTTATCTCGGCGGAAGAGTTCGTGGAGCTCAACGCCAGGCTCGACGGGCTGGTTGACGAAGCTGGAAGGGCAAAGGATCAGGTCCGCAGGACCCTGATGACACGCGTCATCTTCGGCCGCACGGAATCCGACGTGGACAGCAAGCTCGATGGGGCGTCGCGGGACGAGCTCCCTGCCGCCGTCATCGCGGGCACGAAGGACGAGATCGTAGACCGGCTCGGACGCCTCTCCGAAGCCGGCGTGCAACGGGTGATGCTGCAATGGCTCGAGGTTGACGACATAGACGCTCTGGAGGCAATGGCGCACTCGGTTCTGCCGCAACTCCGGGGCTGACCGCCGGGTTCGCACGCCGAAGCAGTATATTCTCTGCAGGCTCTGGTTGTCCCGGCGTGGAGGTGCCTGTGATCTCGTTCATCAGCCTATTGATGCGCTTCTTCCAGGCTGTACGCCACTCCTGGAAGGACCCCGAGTTCAGAGGGCTCTTCGGCCTCGTCGTCGTAACGCTCCTCTCAGGGACCATTTTCTACAACCAGATAGAGGGATGGAACCTCCTCGACTCGCTGTACTTCAGCGTAGTAACGCTCACGACCATTGGGTTCGGCGACCTCTCCCTCGACGGCTACGAGCAAGATCTTCACCATGGTCTATATCTTCGTCGGGCTCGGGATTATCCTCGCCTTCGTCAACACGGTCGCGGAGCGTGCGATGGAGCGGAGCAGGAAGGCGGAGGACAACTCAGAAGAAGAGATCGAATCGGATGCGGAAGACACCTCGGAGAGCAACTCTCAGGAATGCGAATAGAAGTCTCTCTCATCAGCGCCGTCGCCTTTCTCTCCTGGCCTGGTACTCTGGCGAGGGCCAGAGATTCTGCGGGACCATCCTCACCATGAAGTCGAAAACGCTCGCCCACTGACACACCGTGAGCATCGAAGGAGGGAGATCCAGAGAGAACTTATTGTCTTTCGCGAGCCTGCGGAGCTGGGTCCTGGTGAAGACCGGCCTGAGTGCCATGCCTACGCCGTTTCCTCGGCCTTCGAACGCCTGACGCACGAGCGCCCGGAAGAGATGGCGGTGGTGAGGATCGACGAGTGGAGGGCTTCGTTTTGCGGCCACCATGAGGCAGGCGTCGACCGCGGGCTTAGGATGGAAAGCCTCGGCTGGTAGCATCAGGCCCGCGGAGAATTCGTACCAGGGACTCCAGTTCAGTGTCTTCAGGGTTGTGGGGCTTGACCTGGCGTGTTTCAGGGCGACCTGTTTCTGCACCACGAGGTGAGCGGTCTTCAACGGCGTGGTGGGTTCGTCCAGAAATCGGTGCAGCATCCTGGTTGTGGCGTGGAAAGGGACGTTCGCAACGACCATGAATGGTTCTTCAGGGAGCCTCACCTGCAGTGCGTCTCCCCGGATTACCAGGACGTTGTCTTCATCGGAGAAACGTTCCTCCAGGTGCATGGCCCAGTACGGATCGTACTCTACCGCCACGACCTGCCCTGATACTCTCGCGAGCTGGCGGGTAAGCATCCCTCCTCCGGCCCCGAGCTCAACTACGAGGTCGTTGCGACCCGCACCTGATTCGGCGACTATCTGGCGTGCGATCCGGCTTTCCCTGAGAAAATTCTGGCCTAACTCGCGCCGGCTCCTGCGCCGCTTGCTGCTCCAATTCTTCGTATCGTGATACGCATCGTGCTCCGCACAGTCTCTTGGCGGCATCTCTTGAAATCACCCTTCAACTTCCGCATACCTTTGCTCGATAGGTGACACGGGAAGCCGGGCGACTTCTGGGGTGACGCTACGACAAGAGATCCTCAGGCAGAGGGTTCTACACAGACACGGTTCGGTGGGATCTCAACTGGAGAACGTTTCCTGTCAGGTAGCGTTCCCTG
>DASSJP010000145.1:0-4297 GCA_035691165.1 Rubrobacter sp. | reverse complement strand
AACGTGGAGACGCCGTTCACGTGACGACCTCCTCTCCGAAAGGTCTCTGTAAGCAACTAGATTGTGGCTCCGTAAGGAGCCGCTGCCATTACACAGCTTGTCCGTCAGGGCAGTTGCTCGAGATGCAAGTCGGGAGCGTATACGCCGAACACCGGGCCTAACGTAGCCAAGGTCACCAGCAAGACCAACTCGACTATGAGGAGGAAGACCATAGTTCTGGTCCCGAAGATCCCGAACGACTTGCCTACTATCTGAGTCGGGCTCTGCGCTGATTCCTTATCAAGCGTCGTTGGTATTGGGTTATGTATCGCTTCGCCTGCCATTTCTTTCACCTCCTCTCCGAAAGGTCTCTCTGTAAGCAACTAGAGTGTACTTACGTCGTAATCTGCTGACATGACACACATTGATCAATCTGCTGGCCAAGATTGATCAAGTGAGGCTTATTCACCGGAGTGCGTGGAAGGATAATTCTGCGAACTTCCGCTTTACGGAGTTCTAAGAAGTTCGCTACCGCGCGGCCTCGTAACGGTTGTCGTAACGCTCGGGAGACGCTGGCGCTGTAGAGTAGTGTCGTGACGGAAGGAACGAAGGAACGGGATCGAGGGGTAGGTGGGATGAGCACTCGCACCGCCTACTGGTTGGCCTGGTCGCTGTGGGCGCTCACCGTAATCCTGACCGCGCTGAGCCTCCTTCTGCTGGCCCTGATCCGCTCCCACCCGGGCATCCACATCTTCGACTGGTGGCTGGGCAGCACGACCATCGTGATCGACGCAACCGTAGGGGCAGTAGTAGCCTCCCGCCGCCCAGAGAACCCCGTGGGCTGGCTCCTTTGCCTCTCCGGCGTCGCCACTAGCACCAGCACCTTCGCCTCCCAGTACGCCATCTATGCTCTGCTGGCCGAGCCCAGCTCGCTACCGGCGGGCGAAGCGATGGCCTGGATCGCTTCCTGGATGCTTCCCATAATGAACGGGCTCCAGGTGTCCTACTTGATGCTGTTCCCCACCGGACGATTGCCTAGCAGGCGCTGGAGATGGCTGGCTTGGGTGACTGTGGCTTATGTCTTGGTGGGGGTGATCACTGCTGCGTTCTCTCCTGGAGCGTACCTGGGTGCTCTTGGCCCGATACGTAACCCACTCGGTATAGAAGGCTTCACCCAGTTCTACAAAGCGTTTTTGTACACCATGTCTCCTGCTCTGATCGCGGCGGCAGCCTTATCGTTGTTTGTACGGCTACGTCGGTCCGTGGGGGTAGAGCGCCAGCAGCTCAAGTGGCTTGCCTACGCAGCTGGGGGGAACGTCGTCGTGACAGTCCTTATCATCATCTCTATCGCGATAGACACGCCGCGCTGGTACGAGTGGGTTGCGAATGCGATCAACGTAGCCGTGACACCATGCGTTCCAATCTCCATAGGGATAGCCATCCTGCGCTACAGGCTCTACGACATAGACATCATCATCAACCGCACCCTCGTCTATGTCTCGCTCACCGTCACACTGGCGCTGGTGTACCTCGGAGTCGTGACGGCGACCCAGGCCCTCTTCCGAACCCTCACCGGCCAAGAGCAGCTACCGCAACTCGTCATCGTCGCCTCTACCCTCGTCATCGCTGCGCTGTTCAATCCGTTGAGGCGACGCATCCAATCTTTCATAGACCGCCGCTTCTACCGCCGCAAGTACGATGCCAGGAAGACCCTCGAAGAGTTCTCCGTCAAGCTGAGGGACGAGACGAATCTCCAAGCGTTGAAGAAGGATCTGGTGGGAGTGGTAAGGGAGACGATGCAACCCGCCCACGTCTCGCTGTGGTTGCATCCCGACACGATTTCGGAGAGCGAGCAGGCACGTTAACCCTTCTTACCCATATTCATCGGAGTGCGTGGAAGGGAAATTCTCCGAACTCTACATACAGCATGATGAATAACCCTGCCAGCAGGCCAGTGTAAGCTCTGCCTGTCCATTCCGCCACAGCCCGCCGGCACACCAGAAGTGGTGGGGACGCATGGATATTCGTCTTGGTGAATACGCAAGGTCGCAAGGGATAGGCAGAGCATCAATTCCCAGTTGCCACCCGCACAAGGCTGAGGACAATCCCTACGTGGACGAGAGAGCACCCTGGGCACCACGCCGCTCCCAGGCCTCCGAGCGCAGGCGCCTGTGCGAACTCCTTTACGACCTAGAGATCGAGTGCCGGCTAGCTAGAGATCCCTGCGGCGCCTGGCCTCGAGGAACGCAGCTTCTATCATCGCAAGCGTCGTAGAAAGGCGCGTAAGGAGATCACGGTAGTTCTCATCATCCGTCATACCCTGCGAGCGCATGAGGTTCTGAGTCGCTCTGATGCGCTGCCCGGCTTCCTTGAGGTTGTCCATCGCCTCTTCAAGGACGGAACCTTCGTTAGCCATGACCAAAGTATACGGGCGGGCAGCAAAAAGAGGCGGGATGAAGGGGCTTTGAGCCTATCGTTGCGCCCGATGCGTACAGGCGCTAGGCTGATACTACAGTAGCTTGATTTTGGGGAGGACAGTAGCATGGCGCATCGGTATTGCGGCAACTGCGGACAAGAATTGAATCCGGAGCACCGTTTCTGTCCGAACTGTGGCAAGCCTGTGCATGAGACGGCCCGGGTATCGACTCCCGAAGCTGATGTGCCGGTCCCTCCTCCCCCACTGCAAGATGAAGGTACTGCTGCGTCATCGACTCAGGATCAGGGTACGGGACCGAAAGAGTGGTGGCAAACTCCTTTGGGAAAGGCGGTGGGCATATTCGTGGCTGTGTTTGCGGTCATAGCCATATTGGCAAACCTTGCCGGGGGCGAAGATACGAACTCTCAGGCGCCTAAACTAAAGGATAAGCAAGAGGCCAAGAAAACGCCGAAGCAGGGGAGCGGAGGGCAGGACACGATCGCCAAACCAAAACTTGTCGTGAGTTCGCCTTCTGAGTCGATTACGGTAACTACTGGCTCCATCAACGTAGAAGGTAAGGTTACACCGGCGGGCTCGGACGTCACGGTGAATGGACAGACGATAACTCCCTACGATGATAACGGTTCATTCAAGCAACTCTATATCCTCGACATGGGAGAGAACATCCTCAAGATCACCGCAACGAATGGCTCGAAGCAGGTCGAATATTCGCGGGTGGTTACACGGAAGCTATCCGAGAAAGAGATCGCCGCCAAGAAGGCAGAGGAGAAGGCCGCCGAAGCTAAGGCAGCCAAGGAAGCTGCCGCTAAGAAGGCAGCAGAGGAAGCTGCGGCCAAGAAGGCTGCCGAGGAGGCTTCAAAACCTAGTTTCGGCGACGGAGCATATCAGGTAGGAAAAGACATACAGCCTGGAACGTATCGAACCAGGGAAAGTTTATCGGGATGTTATTACGAACGTCTTAGCGGCTTTAGCGGTGAGTTGAACGAAATCCTGGCTAATGGCGTTACAGACGCACCGGCCATAATTGCGATCAAACCAACCGATGCTGGCTTCCAATCTCAAGGTTGCGGTACATGGACTAAGGATCTTTCCGCGATCACAGAGAGTAAGACTTCATTTCGTGAGGGTGCGTATATTGTGGGCACAGATATCGAACCCGGAACCTATAGGAACAGTGGCTCAAGCGGTTGTTACTATGAAAGACTGAGCGACTTTACTGGAGATATGAACAGCATAATAGCCAACGGAGTCACCGATGCACCAGCAGTAGTGACCATCGCGCCGACGGATGCTGGCTTCCAATCTTCAGATTGCGGTACATGGTCAAAGCTTGAGTAAGATGCCTTTCGATAAGATGAGTTGGAAATAAAGGAGAAGTCACAGGTTCGATTCCTGCCCCCGGGACTGGTCTTGTAGCGCGGAGCCTACTGGCTCTAGCGCCTCAAAGCGGCCCACCCTGCGATCAGCGCCGCGGCCAGAAGCACCAAGGCGCCAACCGCAAGATAGGGAGTCCCACCCGTGTCAGGCACCTTCTTCACCGTAACCGTCCTCCAGCATCTTGTGGCCGACCTCGGACCAGAAACACGAGCTGTTGACGACAGGCACCTTGTGTCCGCCCAGCTTCCTGAAGTACGCCTTGCGGCAGATCATCTCGACCTGCACATCCTGAAAACGTAGGATGGCCCGGCCCTGGCGGATCAAGTCGTCATCGGCTCCGGGTTCATTGGCAAACTTATCCCAGAGCTCCAGGTCCATCGGGTAGGAGCGGAGCGCCGCACTATGCTCCCTAGATGTCTGTTGCGTGGTTGGCTGAGATAGAAAGAGGGTCATCTGAAGTCCGGTCCAAGGGAGCAACAGATGACCCGAGATCACCATACCCGA
>DASSJP010000144.1:0-2736 GCA_035691165.1 Rubrobacter sp. | reverse complement strand
TGGCAACCGGCCTGCTGGTGATTCCCGGGGCGTGGCTCTACACTCGCTGGTCCCTATCGACCCCGGTAATTCGCCATGAGAATCTCGGAGCAGCCGCTGCCTTGAGGCGCAGTAACGCGCTGGTCCGAAGCCGCTTCTGGTTCATCTTCGCCACAGCTACTCTGGCCTTTATCTTGGAAGAAGCGTCTATACATATTGGTGCTGTGGGAGGATATCTTGTCTCAGGGTCGCACACGTGGGGAGAGTGGATCGGGGGTTCGACCGTTGCGGCGATAGTCATACCATTGGCCGCCTTCACCACCTCGATAGCGTACGAACGCCTCGCACAATAATCCTAGTACTCTATTCGAATTCGGACTGATAACCATGCAAGATCCTAAGAACGCGTTCTCGACAATGCACATTCTAGGAACGTATGGAAAACGGGATGAGAACGGAACACGTAGAGGTTGCGGAGCGCGCCGGACGCGCTGGATTGCGGGGAAAGGCTGGCGACGCAAGATGATCCCGAAACCTCTTCGAGGTCAAAAAATCTACAGACGAAATCGCGACCGAAGCGGGTTGTCGCGGGAGCTTTGTTTCTCGAGGCTCGTTTTCGACGGACTCCAATCTTTATCTAGTTTGCTCGGTTGGTCTCAACTTTCCTTGAGGACACACTTGATGGGGCCAGCTTCTCCTATTGTCTGGCCCGAAGGAGCGCAATGAGCCGCAGAACAGAGACGTAGATCCAGATCAAAGAGAGCATCAGTCCGAACGCGCCGTACCACTGCATGAATCTCGGCGCACCCGCCGCCGCTGCCTTCTCGATGAAAGCGAAATCGAGCGTCAGATTCAGTGCTCCCAATATGACGACCAAGACGCTGATCCCTATTCCCAATGGTGTCGGGGCATACAGGAACGAGAAGTTCACCCCGAGCAGCGACAACAGCCAGACCACCATATAGAGCAGAAGAAAACCGCCCGTAGCCGCTATGACCCCAGTAGCAAATCGTGAAGTAACTTTGACGATGCGGAGGGTGTAGAGGAGGTACACCGCAAGAAATATGCACAATGTGGCCACCAGCGCCTGCGACACGATACCGTCGAACCTCAGCTCGTAGTAGCGGGAGGCAATGCCGAGGAGCGAACCCTCTCCTAAAGCGTAAAGGACGGAGGTGACCGGCGCGGCCCTGTAGGCGAAGGCACCAACGATACCGACGATGAAGGTGAGCAAGAAGGCGAGCCAGGTCCAGGTGGGGGTCAAGGCCTCCTCTCGTCCGCCTACGGTGACGATCTCGACCTGCGACCAGCCGAAAGCTGCCGCAGCCACCACGATCACGAACAGAAGGCCGGTGATGGCGTAGGTGCCGGTGGCGGTCATGGTCCGGGGCTCTGCACCCGCCTCCTCGATCCCCCGCTGGAAGGAACGTTCGTTAAGTGCCGGGTTTTCGAGGGCCATTCTCTCTCCTTGTTCTTGGTGCTCTACGGGAGGTGTGCCCTCCTCGATTAGAGCGCAATGACCAGCTGCTCACCACTGGCTGTGGTGTGGCTGTACGTCTTGATCAACCCGAAGAACCCGCCGCAATCACGGGCACACCGAGGACGGCTGCTTTCCTCGTCTCTTCCAAGGACTGCAGCGCTACCGCCGTATCCATCTCTGGTACCCATATACGAGTAGCGCTCCCACAGCTCCGCCAGCCGTTAGCGCGACTACTTCCCGCAATCCATACTCCATACCCCTTTACTCCATGAATCTGAAACATTAGCCGGGCAGGCCGCGAAGCTAGTGAGGGAATCAGCAGTTAGTCCACTTGAGTTGGAATTCGATCTTCTCCCCTTCCCGCTCGTGCTCGACGTTGAACTCGGCCCCGGCGGGCACGTAGCCTGGATCTCGAATCGCTTACCTGCTTCCAAAGCGTCGGCCAGCCTGCGCAGCTTCGCTACGAATTCGGAGGTGGAGTAAACCTTCTCGACGTCCCTATCGCGCCTTTCGCCCATCAAACCTCCTATGTCCGTTTAACACTCGACCTGTTGGATTCATATGGAGAGTCCACTTTCTCGATGACTTTCTGTGCCTCAGTCATCTGTCTTCCTCCAGACCAGGAGGGACACACCCATAGCAGGATGGGTGTGCGAGATCAGCTCGTAGCCCTTCTGGTAGCGAGCGTTCATGAGATCCTGCAACCGGAGGCAGTCGACACCGTAGGTGCCCAGTCCAACACGATCGATCTTGTAGGGACCTTCGACGTGTCCGGGTTCTCGGGTTTGCGCTACCTGCTGATGCTGCTTCCCGAACATCTCGGTTCCTCCTTCGTCCGTCGTCTTTTGGTTAGAGTGGTACTCAAAACGATCCCACTCTCTGAGTTTGGCGGCTCATTGCCTCAGCCTTCGGACATGTCCTCAACGCTCACCAGCTTGAGCCCCAAAGCGCCTATACGGTCGAGGATGCCATGGAGGTGAGGCTGATCGACAATCTCCCCCGTAAGAATCGTCTGCCCGTTCTTGATCTTCATCTCCAACCCTTCGAAGGCCGCAGCGTAGCGCTCACTGAGCTCGTCACGAACCACAATCCTGTAGACCGTCCTCGTACCCATGTGGCTCACCTGTCTGCCACCGCTCTCCATGACTTTCTCCGAGCTTAGAGCACGGCACGATGGTCTGTCTTCACTCACGGCCGTATTTCCCCTAGGGGATTAACAGGTTCGTTGTGGATGCTAGATGAGCCCCCTGCCGTGGGCCTCCACCACGGCTTCCTTG
>DASSJP010000143.1:0-2759 GCA_035691165.1 Rubrobacter sp. | reverse complement strand
CCGAGCGCGCCGAGCAGATCGAAGGACTCGAACCCTGGGCCAGTCTATGGGAGGAACGCACCAGGCAGGTCTTCATCGAAGGATACACCGAGGGCGCGCGCGGCGCCGCCTCCTATCCCGAGAACGAGGAGCACGCGAGGACTCTAATCGAACTCTTCATAATCGAGAAGGCTCTGTATGAGATCCGCTACGAGCTGGACAACCGCCCTGACTGGGTCGGTATCCCCATCGGGGGCATCCTGGATCTCCTGGGAGAACCGGTCGGGGAGGAGGACTCTTGAGGTACGAAGACGCAATCCTCTCGGTCGTGGCCGGCGACCACCCCGACCCTTTCTCCTTCCTCGGGATGCACCGTTCGGAGGACGGCTTCGTGGTGCGGGCCTTTCTGCCGGGGGCGAGCGCAGTGGAGGTCGTCTCCGATAGTGGAGATGTCCTGGGCGCGCTAGATCCTGTGCACCCGGACGGGATCTTCGCCGGCCCCGTCACGCGGATGGTGCCATACCGGCTGAGGGTCGCGTGGGAGGGAGACGGAGAAGCTGAGATCGAGGACCCTTACCGTTTCCCCCCGGTTTTCGGCGAGCAGGACCTCTACCTCTTCGGCGAAGGCAGCCACCTCGGAATCTACGAGAAGCTCGGAGCGCACCCGATGGAGCTCGAAGGCGTCGCCGGCGCGAGCTTCGCCGTCTGGGCGCCGAACGCCCGGCGCGTCTCGGTGATCGGGGAGTTCAACCTGTGGGATGGACGGCGGCACGCTATGCGAAAGCACCCGGGGATAGGGGTGTGGGAGATCTTCATCCCGGGGGTCAGCGAGGGCACTCTATACAAGTACGAGATCATAGGCCCCAAAGGCGACCTCCTGCCCCTGAAGGCCGACCCCTTCGGCTTCCAGGCCGAGAGGCTCCCCGGCACCGCCTCCGTCGTCCACGATCCCTCGCGCTACGAGTGGGGCGACTCGGCCTGGATGGAGGGCAGGGACCGCAGGAACGCGCTCGACGCCCCCATGGCTGTCTACGAGGTGCACCTCGGTTCCTGGAGAAGGAACCCCGACGGCTCCTACTACACCTACCGCCAGCTCGCCGACGAGCTGGTCTCCTACGTCGTCGAGATGGGCTACACCCACGTCGAGTTCCTGCCGCCGACCGAGCACCCGTTCGACGGCTCCTGGGGCTACCAGCCACTGGGTCTCTTCGCCCCGACGAGCAGGTTCGGCACGCCCGACGACTTCAAGCACCTGATCGACTCCTTCCACAGGGCCGGGGTAGGCGTGCTGATCGACTGGGTCCCGGCGCACTTCCCGGAAGATCCCTACGGCCTGGCTCTCTTCGACGGCACCCACCTCTACGAGCACGCCGACCCTCGCCAGGGCAGGCACCCCGACTGGGGGACGCTCGTCTTCAATTACGGGCGCAACGAGGTGCGCAACTACCTCATCTCCAACGCCCTCTTCTGGCTCTCCGAGTACCACGTAGACGGGTTGAGGGTCGATGCCGTAGCCTCGATGCTCTACCTGGACTACTCGCGCGAGCCCGGCGAGTGGGTCCCGAACGTGCACGGCGGTAACGAGAACCTCGAGGCCGTAAGCTTCCTCCAGCGCACGAACGAGCTGGTCTTCGGGCGGCACTCCGGCGCCACTACCGTCGCGGAGGAGTCAACAGCCTGGCCGATGGTCAGCCGCCCCGTCTCGATGGGTGGCCTGGGCTTCGGCTACAAGTGGAACATGGGCTGGATGCATGACAGCCTGCAGTACATCTCGCAGGACCCCATCAACCGCAAGTACCACCACGACGAGATCACGTTCTCCCTGATCTACGCCTTCAGCGAGAACTTCGTTCTGCCGCTCTCCCACGACGAGGTGGTGCACGGAAAGGGCTCGCTCATAAACAAGATGCCCGGAGACGAGTGGCAGAGGTTCGCCAACCTCCGCGCCTACTACGGCTTCATGTACGCCCATCCAGGCAAGCAGCTCCTGTTCATGGGAGGCGAGTTCGCGCAGAGCAGGGAGTGGAACCACGATACGTCTCTCGACTGGCACCTGCTCGAGGGTCCTATGCACAGGGGCGTCCAGACCCTGATAAAAGACCTCAACGCCCTCTACAAAGCTACCCCCGCCCTCTACGAGGTGGACTTCGAGCCCGCGGGGTTCGGGTGGATCGAAGGTGGGGACCGCGAGAACAGCGTGGTATCCTTTCTGCGCCGCGGCACAGAGGCCGGGGACCTCGCGGTCTTCGTCTGTAACTTCACGCCGGTCGTCCGGCACGACTACCGTATCGGGGTGCCCGAGGGCGGCCGCTACGCCGAGGCGCTCAACACCGACGACCCCCGCTACGGAGGCAGCGGTATAAATAACGCCGGGAGCGTCGTAGCCGGGGAGGTCCCGGCGCACGGGCTGCCGTACTCGCTCTCGCTGACACTGCCCTCGCTCGCGGCCATAGTATTGAAGAAGGCATCAGGTCTTTGATTCCTTGCTGAAGCCCAAAAGAAAGGACCCACCCATCGAGGAGTTGCTCCTTTGAGTAAGCAGAAGAGCGTCGTCTGGCCTGGAGAGCCTTACCCTCTCGGGGCGACCTGGGACGGGGAGGGGATCAACTTCGTCCTCTTCTCCGAGAACGCCGAGAAGGTCGAGCTCTGCCTCTTCGACCCGACGGGCAAGAGAGAGGTCGAGCGCATCGAGATGCGGGAGCGCACCAACCAGAAGTGGCACTGCTACCTGCCCTACGGGCGGCTCGGCCAACTCTACGGCTACAGGGTCTACGGGCCCT
>DASSJP010000142.1:0-6725 GCA_035691165.1 Rubrobacter sp. | reverse complement strand
GGGGAGGTACCTGTATTCGGTCGCCTCAGGTTCGAGGGTCCTTCGCGCGACGTGCAGGGCCTGGTGGAGGTTGTTGGCGGCGGCCCTCGCCCCGAGGTCGGGCCAAAGCAGGTTCATCACCTGCTCCCTGTGGAGGCTGTGATCCGGGTCCAGGGCCAGCAGCTTCACGACGCCCGCGGCCTTCTTGAGCCGCCACCCGTCCTCCTGAATAACCTGCGACCCTACAGAGACCTCGAAACGTCCGAGCAGGGATACTCTCAGGCTTCCTCGGCCTTCCGGTACTGTCTCTGTCTTCGCGTTGGACCCTTCCGATGCTCTTTGGTGAGAATCAGCCATCATGCGGATACCTCTCCACCCATCCGCATGATAGCAAGATGGATTTCATAATGGCATGATACGGGGGTATCCAGCTCTGCCTTCTTTACAGGAGCAGCAGGGTCAGGAGGCCCAGGTAAAGTATTGCGGCGACGGCCACGGCGACGCCGAACCAGACGTTGCGTCTGGGTCCGACCTCCAGCGGGTGCACCCCGGTCAGACGCGAGAGCATGGTGACGGCGCTGGAGAACGGGGTGAGCAGGAGGGTGGACTGGGCGCCGAGCAGGATCGCCGCTGCCCACAGCGCGGGGGCAGGCCCGCCTTCCAGCGGGAAGGCGGCATTGAGCAGGAGCACCATCGGTATGACGTGGATGCCGGCGACGAACCCGACAGACATGATCACGGCGAGCGCAGGGGCGACCAGGGCGGTCGGCAGCGCCGAGAGAAAATCGCCGAGCGGCGCGAGCGCCCCGAGCGCTTCCAGCGAGAGCACGAGGATTCCCGCGGATCCAAAGAGGGCGAACTCGGCGTGCGATGAGGCGAGCGAGCCGCGTGTCTCCTGCCCGAGCCGTACGAGGGGGGACGTACGGCGGGTAAGGACCGCCGCGAGGGTGGCGATCAGGATCACTATGATGGCGACCGTCACGGCGATGGCCGCCGTGAGCGGAAGCCCGGGGAAGATCAGGTTGACCAGCGCGACGGCCGCGACGAGCAGCACGGGATAGAGGAGGACGGCGGCAGCCCCCCTGTCAAGCGGTGTCTGCGGTATCTCCTCCACCTCGCCTCCCTCCCGCTGGGCGAAGAGCAACGTCCCGGCGAGGCCGAAAAGCACGAAGGGAAGCGTCACAGCGAGGAGTCTCGGATAGGAGACGCCGGTCACGACGATCGTCGTCGCCGTCAGGACGTTCAGGTTGGTCCACAGGGGGGCGAAGGAGAACGCGCGTCCGGCCCACTTCAGGGCTTCGAGGCGCTCTTTGGGGGCTGCGCGGCCCGAGATCACATCTATCAGGACGAAGGCCCCGACGTCGAGGACGGCACCGAGGACGTGACCGAGGGCGCCCGCCGTAGCCTTGATACCAACGCCCCTGCGGGTCAGCGTGGCCATGAGGGCCCTTATCTGGACCTCGTAGCGGGCCGCCTGGATGGGATACCCCGCTATGCTCAGGACCAGCAACACGGCCACGATCCCGAAGTACGTAGGCATCCCTTCGAGGAAGTCCGCGGAGTCGAACCGTCCTGTCAGGATAGATGTGCTCAGGATGACGAGAGCCACGAGGGCGAACGCCCTGTGAAACGCGCTCGACCACGGAACGGAGATCGCGAACATCACAGCCCCCACGCCAAGGAACAGGGCCGTCCCGAAGGATCCCGGCGCGAACGTGTGCCAGACGTACCCGGCAAGAAAGACGACGCCGAGCACCGGACGCCGTCGGTCCAGATGCGACCTCACACTCTCCCGTTTCTGTGGGCTATCGGGGTTCACTCTTGACTCGGGCCAGCCTTCCGGTCTCCAAGATGCAGCCTTCACGATTCTAGAGCACGGACGCGATGCTGGCGGAGGACATTGAGGTACCCTCTTGTGTGCAAGCCATCGGAAGGGAAAATCGATGACCGGGAACGGGATCAACAGGGCAGGCACGCTGGAACTGGGCGGCGACCTTCCTGTCAGACGCCTCGGGTTCGGGGCGATGCGTCTATGTGGTCCCGGCATCTGGGGTGAGCCGGAGGACCCGGGGTCCGCGGAGGCCGTGCTGCGTCGTGTGGCCGAGCTCGGGATCAACTTCATAGACACAGCCGACGCCTACGGTCCCGAGGTCAACGAGCGCCAGATCTCCTCAGCCCTCCATCCTTACCCCGACGACCTGGTGATCGCGACGAAGGGCGGTCACGTCCGTCCAGGACCGGGACGCTGGGAGACCGACGGACGCCCGCAGCACCTGCGCGAGGCGTGCGAAGGAAGCCTGCGCCGCCTGAAGCTCGACAGGATCGACCTCTATCAGTTCCACCGTCCCGACCTCAAAATCACCTTCGAAGATTCGGTCTGGGCGCTCGCCGAACTACGCGATGAGGGTAAGATCCGGCACGTCGGTCTCTCCAACGTTGGCGTCAGGGAGATAGTGATGGCGCTCGACATCGTGCCCATCGTCTCCGTCCAGAACCGTTACAACCTGGCCGACCGCTCCTCCGAGGCGGTGATCGAAACCAGCGAACGAGAGGGCATCGCGTTTATCCCGTGGCATCCACTGGCGACGGACCAGCTTGCCGGGTCGGGTGGTCCACTGGATGAGATCGCAACCCGCTACGACGCTACCCCCTCGCAGGTAGCCCTCGCCTGGCTCCTCGCGAAATCTCCAATGATGCTTCCCATACCCGGTACTTCCTCGGTCGGACACCTCGAGGAGAATGTTGCCGCCGCGGACCTGAGACTCACCGGCGAAGAGGTCGCGGCGCTATCGGGATAGGGGCGGATACAGGAGCGGGCGCAATATAATTTCCTTCGCCGTGGAGAGGACGTAGCATGACAGGATTGGCCCGCGAGTCATTTGGCAGGACCCTGTTGCTGGCTGTTCTGCTCGCTCTCATGTGCGCGGCGTGTGACCGAACCACAGAAGAGAGAGGGGAGAACGGTAACCACTTCAAGCAGATCACAACCGGAACAGGGGAGAAAACAGAGGAAACCACGGGTATTGGTGCAGCCCGTGTGGAGCGGGTCGAGGTGAGCACCCTGGCCACGAATCTCGATGTGCCCTGGTCGTTCGCGTTTCTGCCCGACGGTGATGCTCTCGTCACCGAGCGCGACTCGGGTCGGCTTCTCAGAGTGAGTCCATCCGGTGACGTGAGGGAGATCCAGACCCTCCCCGAAGGCGGCTCTGGCGAGGGCGGGCTTCTCGGGGTCGCGGTCTCCCCGGACTACGCGGAGGACCGCTACGTATACGCCTACTACACCACCGAGACGGATAACCGCGTGGTCCGATTCCGGCTCGGCGAGCAGCCGGAGCCAATACTGACCGGCATCCCGGTCAACACGTATCACGACGGGGGTAGGATCAAGTTCGGGCCCGACGGGATGCTCTATGCGAGTACGGGTGACGCCGGAGATTCCTCGAACTCCCAGGACCGGAACTCGCTGGGAGGGAAGATCCTGCGTATAGAGCCCGACGGCTCGGTTCCGTCGGACAACCCTTTCCCCGGCAACCCCGTCTACACCTACGGCCACCGCAACGTCGAGGGATTGGCCTGGGACGCCGAGGGACAGCTATATGCGAGCGAGTTCGGAGCGAACACCTGGGACGAGGTCAACCGCATCGAGCCCGGCGAGAACTACGGGTGGCCGGAGGTAGAGGGCAGGGGCGGCGAGGACCTCGGGTACGTTGACCCCATCACCGTCTGGCCCACCTCCGAGGCCTCTCCGAGCGGGGCTGAGATCATGGTGGACGGGGCCATCCCGCAGTGGGAAGGTGACCTCTTCGTGACCGCCCTGAGAGGCGAGCGGCTCTGGCATCTGGAACTGAACGGCAGGGGCGAGGTCGTTGATAGGGAGAAGCTACTTGACCACGAGGTAGGGCGCGTGCGTGACGTGGCGCAGGCGCCGGACGGCTCTCTGTGGGTCTCGACCTCCAACCACGACACCTACGGTAGCCCGGTGAGCGAGCAGGACGACCGCATCCTGCGCCTGGCACCGGCAGGGGAATAGAATGGGTTCTGTGGAAGACACGCGGAGAACCACACAGGATGCGTATCCCGCGGACCTCGCGCTCTTCGTCCGCGAACGGTGGGACGAGGGTAAGGGTGGCCCTCTACCTGACCCCGATACTCTGGAAACCCTGATCTCGACCTGCTACCAGGCGAGCCTGCTGCGCGAGGAGGAGCGTGCCGTGACGTTCAGGGTGATCGTTTGCGAGCCGGACAGGCTGCCGCCACGCGGAGGGCCTCCAGGCGGGATACACCGGCTGGAGTTCCCCGAGCCCAGACAGTTCGACCTCCAGGAGATAAGGAGGCTCTCGCCCGCCGCCGACTACTACCGTTCGCTCATCGGGATCGCCTGGGATGATGAACAGGGCCTGCGGATCTGGGGTCTCGTCCATTCGGGGCCGAGGTGGTTGAGGGCGGACCAGGGCGGGAGGAATGCCCCGCCACCGCTGCCGCCCGTCCCTATCCTGCGCGTGCGCGGACCCGGACGCATAGCGGTCGACGTTGGTTCCGAAGCCCTCGGCAAGCTGGTCGAGGGCAGGCTCTCGGATGTCTCTATGGACGTGTTCACCTCTCGCTGGTTCCCCGCCACGTTCGCGCCCGTTCGGGGCGAGCTCGCGGAGATCCACGCAGGGCTGCGCGAGCAGGCGCGGAAGAAAGGGGAGGTCTGGGCCCGCCTCGACAACGATGTTACCCGCATCATAGGGCAGCATACGATAAAGCGCATTATCTCCGCTGTCCGTGGTTCTCACCACGGAGGGACCCTGGTCATCGTCCCGCCGGAGCTGGCTGAAGACATCCTGGAAGACCGCTGCGTGTCCCTGAAATACAAGTTCATCGACGGTGAGCCACGCCGGCGCTTCCGCACCCTCATCATCGAGGTGATGAACACGCTGGCAAGGTCCTACGCAGGTACGCCGGCGAGGGACCCCGTCGGGTGGGACGACTACGAAGCGAGCAGCGACGAGGACTTATCCGAGCTGGACGAGGCTATATTCGAGGTGGCGCACCTGATCGCCGGCCTCACCGCCGTAGACGGCGCCGTCGTCATGACCCAGCGCTTCGAGATGCTCGGCTTCGGCGGTGAGATCTCCGGCGAGCTACCGGCCATCAAGACGGTCGCGAGAGCCCTCGATGTCGAGGCGGACCGAACCGTCGAAGAGTCGGCGGAAAGCTTCGGAACCCGCCACCGCTCCGCGTACCGCCTCTGCAACGAGCTTCCCGACGTCATCGCCGTTGTTATCTCGCAGGACGGCAACATACGCTTCGTCAAGTGCAAAGACGGCGCCGTTACCTACTGGGACCAGGCCTAAACCGATTTGCAGAAGGTGCCTTCTGCAAATCGCGCTACCAGCCTTCAGCTCTTTGTTCTCGCTGAGTAGCTGAGAGCGTTAGCAAATTGCTTCAGGGGCGGAGCAGGGCTGCTGCGCCCCTACTGTGCCTATCACCCGGTGGTGAAGGTCCACGCCTTTGGCTGGTTGCCTCTCTTACGCGGGTTCTGATCGAGGGTGTTGCCAGCCAGATCCCTGGTTTCTGTTGTGACGACGGCCCTGTACCTTGTATTGGCCTGGAGCGATCTGGAAGAGGTCCCGTAGGGGTCGAGCTCGACGTTAAGGCCGCTCGGGTCAAGCGTTACCACCACGTTCTTGATGCGCGTGGCGCTTCCGTCGGCGTTGACCTTGAGTAGTTTGAAGGTCGAACTCTTGATCGTCGTCGCATCCATCTTCTCGGAGAAGGCGGCCGTCATGCTGGTGGCGCGCCCTACCCTCGTCTTGCCGTTCGCCGGCATCACGGAGCCTACTTTGGGGGCTCTCGTGTCGGGCACGACGAAGGTCTTGAAAGCGAAGTCCATCGGAACACCGGCGTCCGTTCGCACGGCCCACTGGCCGCTGTTGCGGTCGTAGGCGTCGCCGCCGGAGTAGGGATCGTTAAACGCCACTCCCAAGCCGTAGAAGGAGGCACCGGTCTGGCTCACGCTCGCCGTGCTCGTGACGAGGGCGTATTCCTTACCTGCCGAGACCGGCACGGCCTGCGTGAGGCTTATGTCCACCCAGTTGGCCGGAGAGGTGGTGCCGAAGTCGGTGATCGGCGCGCTCCCTGAACCAAGGACGGTGCCTGAGGGCAAACCGGACTCATCGAGGGTCTGGATCGAGACCAGCATGGCACCGGCCTCCAGGGTCCCCGCCCGGTAAGCGTGGACGGAGACCTTGTCCAGCGAGCCGGATACGCCCGCGGTGAAGGTCTGGGCCATGGGGTAGTTGGCGTCCATGCCGATGCTCGCTGGAGCATTTGTTTGCTGCTGGTCGAGCTGGGAGGCCGCCACAGCCACGCCGCCGGCCAAAAGAATCATCGTCGCCATAACCGAAAGTAGAAACACGGTCTGTCTCATCTGTTCTCCTTTTCTCTATGCCGCCGTTTTCATTACGGTTTCTAGTTTGCGGCCTGGCCTGGAGGCGGACTAGCCACACCACCCCCACAGTTCTCCCACGCTTGTGTAGCATCGGGATCAGCGGTCTTCGGAGCACGTCAATTCTGGTGACTGTTGCCTGTGCGGATGGGCAGCCTGGCGTTCTCGCTGAGATTGTCGCCAGGCGCCCTGGTTATCTGGCGCGGGTTCTTGGGATCAGGCCTACGCGGGCTCGACGGTCGCGGACATAGAGCCTTTACACCGTGGTATGAGCGGGTCTGGACCGAAGCTCTGGATCTGGTCGCGCTTCAAC
>DASSJP010000141.1:0-3648 GCA_035691165.1 Rubrobacter sp. | reverse complement strand
TGTGGCAGAGCATCCGCAGATCCTCAAGGTCCTCACCAGGGCCCTGGACGACCTTTTGACTGGCAGACTGGGCGATGCCCTGGGGGCGCTTGAGAATGTACTTGGGAGTTTGGAGGATGACGGCACCGTAGACGAGTTGCTCAAGGGCAGGCTAGAGGATGTTCGAGACACCCTCCAAGATGTATTGAACCAGGTGGGAGAGCAGGCAGAAGGGAGTCTCCTCACTCGCCAAGGTTTGCCAGAGGGGCCCTCCTCTGCAGGTGAGCCGTCAGGAGGATCACCGACGTAGGAGCAGTCACAGAACTACTGCTATAAAGCGCGAGCTAGCCCGCCGGCCTCGATCCCGAGTCCTCGCACACCACCTCCAGCCCGGGGAAGGTGATCCGGCGGTCCTGCTCACAGTGCCGCGGGCGAATATGTCCACCTCGACCCAACCCATGCATGACCTCCGTGTAGCCCACCAGCACTCCCAAGCGGAGGCTGGCGGGGATGGGACTGCTCCCCTTTGGTCCTTCCCGCGCCTTCTCCTTCATCGGGCTACTCGTCCACTCGATTAGAAAAGGTTATGGCGCAGGCCACACCCACCAGTTGTCTGAGACTGCGGCCAGCCAGAACACAGCGGCTGCGATACCCGATGTCAGAGCGAGCACGATGTCCTGCTCTCGTGCGGCCCGCTTGGAGTAGAGGACGCAGACGAATGCGGTGATAAGCACACCCAGAATCCATAGAGCGTCGTCTACCCACGCCATATCGCGCCGCACTCCCTTCGCGTCCGCAAAGTCTCCTTCGGTCCGATCTCGCCATAGTAGCTTAGGGGCTCACAACGCGCTCCCCTCTGGCGGCTGTCGGCTTCGGCCACAACCCCATGCAAGCCCAATCGGCGTATCATTGGCCCCTCCAGAACGCATAACACCAGCAGGAGGATGCGGAAAAACGATACTGTCCGCTGGAGAGCTATTGGACCACAAAGACAACAAGGCTGCTGAGCATCTGCCCGAGGCTACAAAGTGTCTCCGGCCCGAAGACCTGTGCGAGGTGGTGACGTACCTCATCGACAAAGGAGGCTCGGAGTTCTCATACGACAGGGAGTTGGACGTCTTCCGTTTCTCGGAGGACGGCCGCTTCGCCTTCTGCGAGGAGTTCGCAGACTGGGAGCGTTTGCAGGAGCGAGGCTGGCTAGACTTCTGAGGGACGCGCACGATGCTAATCCATCGGGGTACGGATGTCCTGAGTTGCACGTGACCGTGAGCTAACGTGCAGCAGCTGTAACCGGCCCGGAGACGCTGGTTGCCAGGATCGTGAACCGGCGGGCGGCGCAGGTCGCTAGACGAGACGCCGCCGGGAGCGCCTACGAATGAGGTCCTGCGTTCCTCACTTCTTCCGAGACTTGCGACTCGAACCTCCTGAAGTTCTCCCGGAAGAGGTCGGCGAGTTTTGTGGCCTGCTCGTCATAGGCATCGCCATCGTCCCAGGTTCCGCGAGGGTCGAGGACGCCGCTATCTACACCGGGTACATCGACGGGCACGTTCAGGCCGAAGAACGGGTCCTTCCTCGTCTCCGCGTCGTCCAGCTTGCCCCCGATCACGGCGCGGACCATCTGGCGGGTAGCGGCGATGTCTATGCGCTTACCGACGCCGTACGGACCACCCGACCAGCCGGTGTTGATCAGGTAACACCGCACGCCGTGGTCCCGAAGCCTCTCCGAGAGCATCTCCGAATAGGTCGTGGCCGGCAGCGGCAGAAACGGGGCGCCGAAGCACGTGGAGAAGGTTGCCTCGACGTCGGACTCCATCTCCGCCTCGGTCCCTGCGAGCTTCGCCGTGTAGCCCGAGAGGAAGTAATAGGCGGCCTGCTCGGGAGAGAGGGCGCTTATGGGAGGTAGCACCCCGAAGGCGTCCGCCGTGAGAAAGAGAACGGCACTCGGGTGGCCTCCCCGGCCTTCAGGGACCGCGCCAGCTATGTACTCGAGCGGGTATGCGACGCGGGTGTTCTCCGTAAGCGTGCGGTCGGAGTAGTCCACCTCGCGCGTGCGGCGGTCCATCATCACGTTCTCGAGCACGGCTCCGAAGCGGATGGCGTCCCATATCTGGGGCTCCTTCTCGGAGGAGAGGTCTATGGTCTTCGCGTAGCAGCCGCCCTCGAAGTTGAAGACCCCGGTATCGGCCCACCCATGCTCGTCGTCCCCGATCAGGTCCCGCTCGGAGTCGGCAGAGAGGGTGGTCTTGCCCGTGCCTGAGAGCCCGAAGAAGAGGGCGACGTCCCCGTTCCTGCCAGCGTTGGCCGAGCAGTGCATCGGGAAGACGCCGCAGTTCACCGGCAGGACGAAGTTCAGCACGGTGAAGATACTCTTCTTGATCTCCCCAGCGTACAACGTGCCGCAGACGAGGACTACTTTGCGCTCGAAGTCTATCCCGATAAAAGTCTCGGACTCCGTTGCGTCCTCCTCGGGGTCGGTGAGGAGACCAGGGACCGAGATCACAGTCCAGTCAGGCTCGAAGGAGTCGAGCTCCGCCTTCGAGGGCCGTCTGAAGAGCTGCCTCGCGAAGAGCGCCTGCCAGGCATGCTCCGTCACAACCTGGACGTTCACGCTGTAGCGAGGGTCGGCGCCGGCGGAGGCATCCACTACGTAGATCTCCTCCAGGTTCTCGACGTAGGTGGCTGCTTTGTCCAGGAGCGCCAGGAAGGCGTCGCTGGGGAAAGGCTTGTTGCCTGTGCCCCAATCCACGGTATCCCGCGTGACCTCGTTCTCCACTATAAAGCGGTCTTTCGGGGAGCGTCCTGTGCGCTTGCCGGTCTTGACGACCAGCGCTCCCGAACCGGAGATCATACCCTCCCGCCGCCTCACCGACGCCTCCACCAGGCGCGCAGGCGGCAGGTTTTCGTGCACGGCCCCGATGTTCTCCACACCGAAGCGTTCCAGCGTCATCTTGCGAACCGCCAGATCCATATGTTTCCCTTTCACCCTGTCGGACCCGACGCGTAGTACCGACGATCCGGTCCGGGTCTTTTTCCGCTCGCCCTCGGGATTCTAGCAAAGCCGGTATACCGTCGTCTGCACCCCCGGCACCGGACAGGCGGACCGTTTCCGGATCAGCGGGGCAGGGTAGGAGTAGTTACAATCCGTTTGAGTGGCGATTCTGCCGAGGAGGTAAGTGGTGACGCAACAGATCAACCAGGAGACCGCGGGGGCCGAGCAATGGCGCGCGCTCGCGCAGCAGCTGAGGGCCGACAGCATCCGCTCCAGCTCAGGCGCGGGGTCGGGGCATCCTACCTCGTCCATGTCGGCAGCCGACCTATTGGCCGTGCTGATGAGCAAGTATCTGCGCTACGACTTCGACGAGCCCGAGAACCCGAATAACGACCACCTGATCTTCTCTAAAGGTCACGCCTCCCCGTTGCTCTACTCCGTGTACAAGGCTGCAGGCGCGATAACCGACGATGAGCTGATGACCTTCCGCGAGTTCCACAGCCGCCTGCAAGGCCACCCGACTCCCCAGCTCCCGTGGGTCGATGTCGCGACTGGCTCGCTCGGCCAGGGACTCCCGATAGGCGTCGGGGTGGCGCTGGCAGGCAAATACCTGGACAAGCTCCCCTACCGCGTCTGGGTCCTCTGCGGTGACTCCGAGATGGCGGAAGGCTCGATGTGGG
>DASSJP010000140.1:0-2140 GCA_035691165.1 Rubrobacter sp. | reverse complement strand
AATGACGATAAGCAGCGAGAAAACGACCGCGAAGCCGACAAAGCTGTCGATAAGAAACAGGGCAACGATGAAGACACATGTGATGGCGATCTTCACCCTGGCGTCCATGCGATGGATAAACGAACCCGTCTCTACGAACTGTCCGAAGATTACGTTGCGCTGGAGTTCGAGCACTACGCCGCCCCAAGCCTCTTGAGCAGTTCGGATTCGAGCTCTTCCTCGGTGAGAAGCTCGGTCGGGAAATCGGGGAAGAGCTTCTGCATCTCGCGCGCCCCGACGACCGGCTCGGGCAGCGTTATGTCCAGTTCGGCCAACCGGTCTGCCTCGCGCAGTACCTCGCGCACGGGACCGTCCATCACGACCGTGCCACGATCCATGACGATAAAGCGGTCGCACAGCAAGCTCGCGTCGGTGAGGCTCGTGGAGCAGACGATCAGGGTCAGCTCCCGGTCTCTCTGGAGCTTGACGAGTAGTTCGAGAAGTTCCCTCCGGCCACGCGGGTCGAGCCCGGCCATCGGCTCGTCGAGGACGAGCACGGGCGTGTGCATGGCGAGTACGCCCGCTATGGCGACCCTCCGGCGCTGCCCGCCGGAGAGCGCATGAATATAGCGCAGCCGGTAGTCCGGATAAGGAAGCCCAAGCGTGTTCAGGCTCTCCTCGACGCGTGACCTGGTCTCGGGAGCGGAGAGACCTGCGGCTGTCGGTCCGAAGGCGACGTCGGCGCCGACCACGTCTTCGATGATCTGCGAGTCGGGCTGCTGGAAGACGATCCCGACCTCTCGCCGCAGCCTGCCCCTGTCGTGGCGTGGGGCGGCGACGTCCTCGCCCTCGTAGAAGACCTGTCCAGGCTTGAGTCGCAGCAGGTGGGCGAAGGAGTCAACGACGGTGGACTTACCCGACTGGGTGGCACCCACGATACCCACGCGCTCTCCGCGCTGGATCCGGAAGGACACGTCCCTGACCGCCTCACTCGCCCTCGGCGTACCTTCGAGGTAGGTATGGCTGAAGTTCCTCAGCTCCAGGATCGGGGGCTTTCCGTCAGGCTGCATCAGCCGGGAGATCCGGCAGGCCGCCACGACCCTGAGACCCTGGAGATCTCAGCCCGCAGGTCCGCCTCGTCAAGTACGGACTCTCCCAGCGGGAACCCGAGGTTTCTCAGCCTGTAGGCGATGCCCGCGGCGAGGGGTACGTCGAGGCCGACCTCCCTCAGCTTCTCGACGTGAAGGAAGACCTCTGCAGGTGTTCCGTCCAGGATCACAAGCCCCTCGTCCATGACGACAACCCTGTCGAAGAGGGCAGCTTCTTGCATGGAGTGGGTGACGTGCAGAACGCCCGTGTTCTCGCGGCGGCTGAGGTCCTTGACGGTCGAGATCAGGCGCCTAGCGACAGGGACGGGCAGCAGCGACGTGGGCTCATCTAGTATGAGGAAGAGAGGGTGCATCGCCAGGGCTCCTGCTATCGCGACCCTCTGCTTCTGTCCAGGCGAGAGGTCCTCGATGAGGCGCTCGCTTATGTCCTCCAGGCCAAGCGCCTTCAGGGACGTCTCGACCCTCTCCGAGATCTCCTCCCGAGAGAGTCCCAGGTTCTCCGGTCCGAAGGCCACATCGTCGATCACGCGGTTCATGACGAGCTGGTCGTCAGGGTCCTGGAAGACGACGGAGACTTTGCGCCGCACCTCCCACTGATGATGGTGATCCACAGGCACGCCGTCTATCCGGATCTCCCCTTCCGTCGGATAGAGTACCGCTGTCAGCAGCTTGACGAGCGTGCTCTTGCCCGAGCCGTTGTGACCGATTATCGCGACGAGCTGTCCAGGCTCTATCTTCAGGTCGATGCCCTTGAGCGCGGGGACCGCGTCGGCCTCACCCGTTCGGTAGGTGTACGAGAGGCCCTGTATCTCGATCATGGGTCGCTAGTAACGGCGTTCTTCTGACTCGTTCTCCGGAGCGGTCGTCCGCCCGCTGCGGAAGAGCATGACGCCCCTGACAATGACGACCGTTACGATAGCGGCCAGGATGGCCTCGGCTATGGCCTGCGGCAGAACGGCCGGTATCACGGCAAGCGGCAACAACTTGAAGAGTACCGCGAGCCCGAGCACACCAACCGTGTTGGTGAAGGACCCGAGCAACCCGGCCATGGC
>DASSJP010000139.1:0-5620 GCA_035691165.1 Rubrobacter sp. | reverse complement strand
CCGGGTATGGATCTCCCCGAAGATCCAGGGTATCTGCCGGTTTGAGGTGTCAGGTTTCGGATCTCACGGCGGCGTTGATGAAGTTTGATTCATCGCTTCGGTCCGAAGGAGATCCCTTCCGCAACAAAACCTGATGCCATTTACCGAGGTACGTGACTGCAATACAATCACCGATGAGCTACGCGTGGGGCGGGCTCACAAGGGAGAGAGGTTATAAAGGTGGATTCGATACCAAGTGCTAGTTACAGCCTGACCTTGCGGGTCGAGTTCCCGCACGAGGCGGGTGCTCTCGGCAAGATCCTGACCCTCATTGGAGAGGCTGGCGGCATGGTCGGGGCGGTTGACATCGTGCGGATGAGCAGGGACAGGACCATACGCGACATCACCGTCAACGCCCGCGACTCGGAGCACGGCCAGCAGGTGGTCCAGGTGGTTGAGGATCTGCCCCAGGTCAGGGTCATAAACGTCTCGGACAGGACTTTCCTCATGCACCTCGGAGGCAAGATCGAGGTCCGCTCGAAGCTCCAGATCCGCACCCGAGACGACCTCTCGATGGTCTATACGCCCGGTGTCGCCCGCGTCTGCCGGGCGATAGCCAGCGATCCCGAGCGGGCCTTCAACCTGACCATCAAGCGCAATACCGTCGCCGTCGTCTCTGACGGCACGGCTGTTCTCGGACTCGGTGACATCGGGCCGCGGGCCGCGATGCCCGTCATGGAGGGCAAGGCGGCGCTCTTCAAGCAGTTCGCGAACGTTGACGCTTTCCCTATCTGCCTCGACACCAAGGATACGGACGCTATCGTCGAGACCGTCAAGCACATAGCTCCAGCGTTTGGCGGCATCAACCTGGAGGATATCTCGGCGCCCCGGTGCTTCGAGATCGAGGAGCGCCTCAAGAAGGAGCTGGACATTCCTGTCTTCCACGACGACCAGCACGGCACGGCTGTCGTCGTGCTTGCGGCCCTGATCAACTCTCTCAAGATAGTTGGCAAGAAGGTGGAGGACCTCCGCGTAGTGGTCAACGGCGTTGGCGCTTCGGGGGTGGCGTGCGCCAAGATCATGATGGCCGCGGGCGCGAAGAACATCGTCGGCTGCGACTCGAAGGGTATCGTCCACGAGGGGCGCGAGGACCTCAACCAGTCCAAGCGGTGGTTCGCCGAGAACACAAACCCTGAGGGCAGGACAGGAGACCTCTCTGACGCCGTCACAGGGGCCGACCTTTTCCTCGGCCTCTCCGCGCCTGACGTTCTGACCATCGAGAACGTCGAGAGCATGAACCCTGATCCGATCATCTTCGCCATGGCCAACCCCGACCCTGAGATAAGGCCCGAAGTCGCGATCGGGAAGGCCAGGATCATCGCCACGGGACGCAGCGACTACCCGAACCAGATCAACAACGTCCTTTGCTTCCCCGGAATCTTCAGGGGCGCACTCGACGTGCGTGCGCGCGAGATTGACGAACCGATGAAGCTCGCCGCGGCGGAGGCGATAGCCGGCGTAATCCCTGAAGAAGATCTCTCCGAGGACTACATCATCCCCTCCGTCTTCGACGAGCGCGTCGCACACGCCGTCGCCGAAGCGGTCGCGCAGACAGCAAAGGAGACTGGTATGGCCAGGCGTATCCAGGAGCGTGCGGAGACGGGACTTACGGCTACCAGTTTCTAGATGCGCCGCGTTCGGACTTCTCCGATAGAATCTGGGCATGACCAGGGTGCGCCAGATCTTTGTTTGCGCCACACCGGGCGAGGGACGCTGCGGCGCGAAGGGCGGCTGCGAACTGCTCGCTGCGTTCAGAGACGAGGTGGAACGGCGCGGAATCCCGCCTTCCTCCGTGCTCCGCAACGCATGCACCCGCCGCCACGAGGAGGGGCCGGTCGTCTTCATCTACCCCGACGACGTCTGGTACACCCGCGTGAGGCCGGAAGACGTGTCAGAGATAGTAGAGCGGCACCTGGTGCCGGTCGAGGCCCGCTTCTAGCCTTCAGGATTCGTCGCGGCGGGCGCCCCGAAGCCCAGGCGACCCAGGGCCCGCTCCATCGCCCAGTCGGCGCCTGTGAGTAGCCTGTCACGCCGACTCTTCAAGTAGTAGAGGAGGACGCTTCTGTACAGTGCATGTGCCGCAGCGCCTCGCACCCTGAGGCCAACGGCGTCTGCCACGGCGCTCTCGGGACCAAGGCTCACGACGTAGCCCCGGTCGAAGAAGCGGAAGGGCGGTCTGCCGCGCCGGCTTTCGGCTCCTCGCAACCGACGCCTGAGGTCACGTGCGACCCACGGTCCCTGCTGCACGGCGACGGAGGCGGTGGGAGGCAGCGGTCCGAGGCGCGGGTCGGTGTACACGCCCGAGTCCCCGATCACGTAGACGTCGGGGTGATCGGGGAGTGTGAGATGCTGGTCCACGTGTGAACGGCCCGCCGCGTCGCGTTTTCCAGGCAGGCCCTGTGCCAGCGGCGAAGCCTCGACGCCTGCGGTCCATACCCGAATACCTGCCTTCAGCCAGGCATTGCCGGCCCTGATCGCCTCCTCGGTCGCCTCGTCTACGGGTGAGTTCAGGCGCACCTCGACGCCGAGGTCGGTGAGCGTCTTCATCGCAACGCGGTCGAAGTACGGGTCGAGCCAGTCCATCAGCCGATACGTGGCCTCGAGCAGCACGACCCGCGGTTCTACTGTCGGCCTGCGGTGGGAGCGCTTCCCGAGGTAGTCGAACAGGGCGGCCACCTCGGCCGCAAGCTCCACACCCGTCGCCCCGCCACCGACGATGGCAACAGTGAGGAGGCCAGGCGGAGGCGGAGGGCCCGGGCTCGTGGCGGTGTGCCAGGCGTTGCTCAGGGCGCTGCGCAGGCGCAGCGCATCGTCCATGCTCCAGAAAGGATGGAAAAAGTCCTGCAGGTGCGGCCCCGGCATTGAGGGGACGCTGCCGGGATTGAGGACCAGATACTCGTAGCCGACGGGCCCCTCTTGAGTCTCGATGGTCTTCCGGGTGAGATCTACACCCGAGACCTCGGTCTTCAGGAACTCGCAGGCGCCAGAGCAGACGGGGGCTATAGGTGAGCTAATGCTCTCGGGATGGACGCGCCCTACCGCGACCTCGTGGATCAGGGGCACGAAAGTGAACGCTTCCCTACGGTCGATCAGAAGCGTCTCGCCCGGCCTTCGCAGAACCGGGGGAAGGTGCCTGAGCAGGGAGGCTCCGGCGAACCCCGCCCCGACGACCACCACGCGCGCCGCTCGCTCGACGCTCACGCTAAGGCCACCTGCAACAGCTCCCTTCTGGCACGGTTGGATCTTACCCTTTCTAGAAGTATATCGTTCGGGGCACCCGCTCTCGGCGAGACGCTTTACAAAACGCGCGCCCGAACGTAGACTGCACGAACCGCCAGCGGTTGGGGCGCCGGCGGTCAAAGGGGTGTCAGGTCAGGAAAACGGGGAACGACCCCCCTCAGGGGGATAGAAAGGGACCGTTTTGGTGATGAAGGAGGGAATGGGGCTGGGGGATATCGCTCCCGGGCTCATCGTAAGGCACACCAACCGCCGTCTGGGAAAACTGGACCCCTGCGAAGCGTGCGAGCGTCTGATCTCGGGCCGCATCTCGTTCTCGGAGTTCGTGGATCAGGTCGGCGAGGAGTACAGAGAGCTCCTGGAGTTCATGATGGACAACGACCTCCACCCTGGACGCCCGGAGGAGGTGCTGTTCTGTATAGACTGCCATGCTGGCCTGTATGACCGTACCCTCCTTCGCTCTCAGCTCGAATGCCTCTACAGCCACGACCGGCGTGAAAGGATCGGCTGACCGGGAGGTACCACACTATGAACGACGAGATGCAGAAGCGTGTGATCTCGATCCTGTCCACGGGGATCGCCTATGTGCTGGCGAGCCAATTGGCAGACAGGCTTATACAGGAACCTGAGGTGCGCGGCGTCAGAGACGATGTGAAGGAAGCGCTGCTCCAGGCAGGATTCTCCCTGACTTCGACGATCATCGCCTCCTTGATTATCCGGCGGGTCGTGAGCAGCCGCTGGGGCTCCTGAAGAAGACTCGCATAGACCTCTGAACAACGTTGCCTCACCGTACTCGAAGTGTCGCTGGAGGTGTATATGAAGGTGGGCGTCTTTACCGTGGGGCTCCCGGATCTTACCCCTGAAGAGGCCGTTCGTGGGCTGAAGGACGCCGGCTACGACGGGGTGGAGTGGCGTGTGACCCGTGTCCCCGAGGGCGTGCGCTCGGAGGAACCTTCGTTCTGGGGCAACAACCTTTGCACGCTGGAGCCGACGCAGGAGGACGCGAGCCGGGCGCGCACTCTTGCCGAGGAGGCTGGGCTCACGGTTGCCGGGCTCGGGACTTACATCGAGGTGGGGGACCTCCGGGCGACCGAGGAGGCGATGCGCTTCGCGAGGACCGCAGGGGCGGAGAGGATCAGGGTCGGGGTCGGAAAGACCGGTGAGGGCTCGTATCTGGAGATGTTCGACGCCGCGAAGCGTTTCCTCACAGGGGTCGAGGAGCTCTCCAGCGTGCATCAGGTCAAGGCAGTAGTCGAGATCCACCACGGCACGATCTGCCCGAGTGCATCGCTGGCGCACAGGCTGGTATCCGGCTTCGACCATGAGAGGATCGGTGTTATCTTCGATCCAGGCAACATGGTCCATGAGGGGTTCGAGGACTACGGGATCGGCCTGGAGTTGCTCGGTCCCTACCTGGCGCACGTCCACCTGAAGAATGCCGCCTTCGACAGGCCCGATGGCGGCGGCGTGTGGAAGCCCCGCTGGTCTCCTCTCGAAGACGGTGTCGTTGACTTCGACCGACTTTTCGCCGCCCTCGGCAACATCTGCTACGACGGCTGGCTCGTCGTTGAGGACTTCAGTGGCGCGCGCCCGAGCCGTGAGTCGCTCAGGCATAACCTGAAGGTGATCCGAGACCTCATGGCCGGCGTGCCAGACTAGTTCGAACGCGCCAGCAACGACCAACTGAGGACCTGGCAGATGTGACACGGGTCCATTGGACATGATTCCGTCTTCGCGGTGTGGCAGGAATGAGCAGCCGTGGTGCCACAGGTCCCGAGGTTTAGCCAAGAAGGCTTCCAAGGGCCAGCCCGTATCGTTTGTCGTAACGGTCACGAGACGCTCGACCGCTATGGTAGTGGGACAAGGAGGCGTTACCGGCGCCTCGGAAGGAGAATGATGATCGGCAGTACGGCAGAAAGTTCGAGCCTCAAGATGACTTCCCACTTCGCCTACGCGGCAGGGGCAACAGCCATCCTCGCCAACCTGTTTCTCATCGCCTTTATGCCCTGAAAGCCAGCCACCCTGAGGATGGTGCCTCTGCAAACGACCTGCTCGGGTCGCTAGCGAGTGCGTTCATGATCCCCGTGGCGCTTGCCCTGTCCGGATGGATGCCCGACCGACGTTTGGGCTGGACCTGCAAGGTGCTCGGCGTTTCTGCGTTGGCAGTCCTCGTGGTGGGGGGCCGCTGCTTATGCTCGGGGTGCTGACGTTCGAGGTCCAGGTACCTATCGCGGTGGGAGGCTGGATGGTTCTGTGGCTGATTCTGATCAACCCATGGTTGCGCTTGTCGGGTGCCCTCAGGGTGCGGGTGGCACGGCTCGGGGAAAGGGATGTTGGCGGGGTC
>DASSJP010000138.1:0-2156 GCA_035691165.1 Rubrobacter sp. | reverse complement strand
CTCGGTCAACTCTTCGACGGAGCTTTCCGCGACCGGTTTATCGTATTCTATGCGGCCGTTTCTGAGCAGGTTGACCCTGTCGCAGACGTCGAAGACCTGGGCGTAGTTGTGGACGATGAGGATCATGGGTATGCCCCGCTCCTCCTTGAGGCGCTGGATGAGGTCGAGGATCAAAGCCCCCTCCTTCGCCCCCATCGCCGCGAGTGGCTCGTCGAGAAGGAGCATCTTCGCCTCAGAGTAGACGGCCCGCGCCACGGCTATAGCCTGGCGCTGCCCGCCAGAGAGCCTTGCGACCTCGGTGTCTATGGAAGGGATGTTCACGCCCATATCTTCGAGGTACTGGCTCGTCTTCTCCTTCATCTTGCGGTTGTTGAGGAAAGGTCCCACGGTCATCTCGCCGTTCAGGAACATGTTGTGGAAGACCGACAGTTCGTTGATGAGGGCGAGATCCTGATAGACGGTCTGGATGCCCATGGAGCGCGCCTGGGAGACGGAGCGGAGGTTGACCTCTTCGCCTTGGATCAGGATCCTCCCGTCGTCGGGACGGTGGAAGCCCGTTATGGTCTTGAGCAGGGTACTCTTGCCAGCTCCGTTGTCCCCGATTAGCCCGAGTACCTCCCCATCCCCTACGTGCAGGTCAACGCCCTTGAGGACCTCGACGGCGCCGAAGCGCTTGACTACGCCCTCGACGCGCAGAAAGTCCGAGCCGTTCGCTGAGCCGTTCTCCATCATACTTTCCCTGCCCCGCGCAGGCGGGCTACGTAGACGTTGAGGATCATGGCTATAAGGATGGCGACTCCGAGGATGATGTTGTAGGTGTAGGCGCTGATACCCTGCAATGTAAAGCCGTTGCGGAGGATGGTGAGCACCAGCGCCCCGAGGAACGCGCCGGTAACGGTGCCGACCCCGCCGAGAAGCGCCGTCCCGCCGATGACAGCGGCGGCGATACACAGGAGCACGATATCGGGTCCGCCAGCGAGCGGGTCTATTGAATTGATTCGGAAGGCCTCGATGATGCCGACGAAGCCGCCGAGCACGCCGCAAAGCATGAAATTGCCGATCTTGATGCGCGCTATGCTCACGCCAGCCTCGCGTGCCCCGAGGGGATTGCCGCCCGTGGCGTAGGTGTGGAGACCCCACGGGGTACGCGACAGCACAATCTGCAATACGGCCACGATGATAAGTGCCCAGATCGTCCCGGACCACGCACCCTCTCCAAGGATCTGGGTGATGGAGCTCGTCTCCGGCGTGGTCGCGGGAAAGCCGCCCGTTAGCGTTACGTTCAGACCCGCGAGAAGGAAGAACATCCCGAGCGTCGTGATGAGCGAGGACACGCCGAGGTAGACGGTGATGAGGCCGTTTATCAGGCCGACCACTGCGACGGCAGCGAGCGCGACCAGGACAGCGAGCGGCAGGACCAGGAAGAGCTTGTCGTATGCCAGGTACATAACGATGGGCGCGAACGCGAAGGACTGTCCGACGGAGAGGTCGATCTCACCACAGATGAGCAGCAAACACAATGACGACGCGATGACAACGTACGGTACGGCGTATTGGGAGAGCGAGAGGATGTTCTGCTCCGAGAGGAAGGCACTGTTCGCCGCCTGGAAGTAGAGCACCAGCGCCACGAGGACGATGAGGATGCTCACCTCCCGCACCCTGACCAGGCTGTCCATCAGCCTGCCGCCGAAACCGCGCTCCTGTGTACCCGCCGTCTCCCGCGCGGTAGTCTCGCTCAAGTTTCCTCCTCCCGCTCTTCGCGAGGACCCAGAGACTTACGAGGGCGCCTTCACGATCTTCTGCGCCTCCGAGTCCCCTTCGAAGCGCGACGTGGTCTCGAGGTAGCGGTCCACCGTGTCTGGCGTGATGAAGATGAGGCCCGTATTGGTCTCCGCAGGCCCCGTTACCCCGCCGGAGAGATTGTAGAGGTAGAGCTGCATGACGGGGAAGAAGCCCTGCAGGTAGGGCTGCTGGTCGATGGTGAAGTCTATGTGCCCCGCCTTCATGAGCTTGAGTATCTCAGGCAGAAGGTCGTACCCGCCGGCCTTGACGCCCTTGTCGTGCAGGCCGAACTGCTCCATCACCTGGGCGACGCCCTGGGTGCTCCCCGCGTCGACGGCGAACATCCCCGCAACGTCCTGGTGACCGTTGTACCA
>DASSJP010000137.1:0-2667 GCA_035691165.1 Rubrobacter sp. | reverse complement strand
GATGGGTTCACGCTTGTGGACACTGGTCTCTCGGGGAGCGAGGAGGAGTTCCTCGCGGCGGCGCGGGAGCGGGGAGGTGAGATCCGCCGCATCGCGCTCACCCACGCTCATGGCGACCATAGTGGGTCCCTTGACGCCCTGCACGATGCCTTGCCTGAAGCGGCAGTATTGGTTCCTGCGCGGGAGGCCAGCTTCCTGAGAGGGGTATTGGATCTTACGCCGGAAGAGCAACAGTTGGGGGAGCTCAAAGGCTGGTGGAAAGCTGCGAAGACAGAGACCACCAGGAAGCTATCTCCCGGCGACAGGGTGGGCTCTCTGGAGGTGGTGGCTGCGCCGGGGCACACGCCGGGACAGGTAGCGTACCTCGACGCCAGGGACCGGACCCTGATCGCAGGCGATGCATTCCAGACACGCGCCGGCATCGCCGTATCCGGTGTGATCCGTCCCCTCTTCCCGTTCCCTGCCCTTGCTACCTGGTCCCTGTTTACCGCTCTCGAAAGCGCCCGCAGCCTCAGGGCACTCTCGCCCTCACGCCTGGCTGTCGGTCACGGCCCTGTCCTCGAAGATCCACTTGAAGCGATGGACCAAGCCATCGAGGCCGCGGAACGCAAGACGGAAAGCAGACAGCGTGCCGCCTAGGGTGAGGCTGGGCCGGGAGGCGGTGGTGGAGGCCGCCGCCGGGCTTGCCGACGAGGAAGGTCTCGAAGCGCTCTCGCTTTCGGTTCTCGCTTCGAGGCTAGGGATACGCACGCCTTCGCTGTACAACCACGTCGACGGCCTCGAAGGTCTTCGTCGCGAGCTCGCGCTGCTCGGCATCCGCGAGCTGGGCCGCAGGCTCGGACGCGCCGCCATCGGCAAGACCACGGACGATGCCACCTTCGCGATCGCCCGGGTCTACCGTGAGTTCGTAAAGGAGCGTCCGGGGCTATACGCTGCGACGGTCAGATCCTCCCGGCTCTCATATCCAGAAGATCCCGCCATCCAGGCAGCAGAGGGGGAGGTACTCGAAACGGTGCTTGCCGTGCTAGCTTCCTACGGCCTTCACGGTGACGATGCGCTGCACGCGGCCCGGGGATTCCGCAGTACGGTGCACGGGTTCGCGACGCTCGAGGTGGCCGGTGGGTTCGGCATCCCTCTGGATCTGGACGAGAGCTTCGAACGGCTGCTCCGCACCTTTGTCGCAGGACTCCGGGAAGGCGAACCGTAAAGAGATCAATCTGATCCGTTGGATGCCTGACCTAACGCCAGCCTGTACAGACGTATCGCGTTTCCGCGCAGCATGCTCTCGCCTGCGGCTTCGGCCTCGGGGAGGCTGAGTTCCCCGTGCGCCACCAGTTCTCCGAGCGCCTCGCCGAGCACGCGCCGTCCGTCTATGGCGCTCATCCAGTGCAGCTCGGGCACGCCAATCCCGTCGGAGCTGTACATCAGCTTGGAGACCGGGGCGACGCCGAGCGCCTGACGTGTGAAGGAGAGCATCTCTCCGTAGCCGAGCAGGGGGATACCGTAGGAGAGGTCCAGGTAGACTTTCTCGTAGACGGCAGCCAGATATCCACCCTGTCTGGTGTACGGGTAGCACTCGTGCAGCAGAACGACGGGCATGCCGCGGTAGTCCTGTCGCTGGAGCACAGGGCGCAGGTAGAGCGGGTTGCCGAGCAGGAGATCCGTGTCCGCGTCGCCGTATCCGACGTGGAACTGGACGGGGACTTCCTGCCTGGCCGCCTGCGCGAACGCGACGTGAAGCAGGGTGTCCAGGAGCGGCTTGTGGGCCAGACGCGCATGACCCTCTCCGGCGGCTCGTCTGTATTGATGGAACGATTCCTCCGCCTCCTCTCGCGTCCACTCCCGGATGTCCAGGCCCGTCCGGTAGGCGGCGATGCTCTTTAGCGCAACGTAGCCCCGGCCCCTCACGTCGTCCAAAGCCGCGGAGAGCGCCTCTTCCGTACCGGCGAGGGAGGCGTTTTCAACGAGCAGGTCCTCCATCAGGACCTCGAGCCGCAGCATCGGCTCGGCGCGGCAGTTCCCGAGCTCTCCCAGCTCCGGTACAGGCAGCACCTCTTCGGGCGGTGGGAAGCCCGTGTCGATGAGGAGGGAATCGACGTTCGCGGCGCGCAGCAGCGCGCTGGTCAGTTCTTTGCCGTCTCTCAGTACGCGGGCGGTGAACACGGCCTCCTCTTCCGGTTTGCAGCCGAGGAAATCGGAAAGAGTTTGGATCAGGCGGCGATAGAAAGACGTCGTGGCGACGTGGTCGCACGGCATGCCTGGGTCGGTAGACTCCGTAAAGGCCCGTCGCCAGCCTGCCAGGTCCTCGAAATTCTGGTCCTGTGTAATCCCGTGGCAGTGGTTGTCCACGACGGGGATATTTGTGAGGTCTATCGCTTGCATTCGCAACCTCCGTTCAAAGCATCACGTCCCCGCCGTTGGGGCCGAGGGTCTGTCCGACGAAGTAGGAGGAGTCGTCGGAGGCGAGGAAGACGGCTGTGGGCGAGACCTCATCTACCTCGCCGAAGCGCCGGATCGGAAGCGCGGCCTTACGGGCCTCCTCCAGCGCCTCGCTCTCGGGAGGCATGATCCCGGTCGATATCGGTACCGGGGCCATGGCGTTGACAAGTTCGCCCCGCGCTGCGACCTTGCGCTCCGGGAGCACGTCGGCAACTGCGACGTTGGCGC
>DASSJP010000136.1:0-5274 GCA_035691165.1 Rubrobacter sp. | reverse complement strand
TACTCTCCTCCTGACGCAATACCTAATGATACCAGCCAGCAAGGGTCGGCTTCTACATCTTCGGGCTCGTCCGAAGCGGGCGGACTCGGTTTATGGCAGCCGCCACTTCCTGGGCGCGTGGCAGGCTCAGCTCACCAGGGTGTCCCCCGAAGCTGCCCAGAGAGTCGAGGCCTTTTCCTGAGACGGATGCCAGCTTCTCCCTGACAAGCTCCCGCATCTCCCTGACCTCGCCGTCGACTGAGAAGTCCCCGATAATACGGGCAATAGCCTCCGTCTGGCCGGTCTCGGCGAGCTGCTCAAGGTAGGACAGATCTACCCGCTCGCGGCCGAGCTCGATGGTGTGGAGGCCCCTGCCACGGGCACTCTTGCGTTTGCCGCGTCTCAGACCTATCGAAGACGCGTGGATCATGCGCTCTCGCGGGGGATACATCTCTCTGTGCGCGATCGGGGTGCGGGGTGGGAAAGACTTGATCACCTCGCGGGCGCGGGGTGTGGCGTCTGAGGGGACGTAGTCCTCGATCAGGATTACACGGTCAGCGACGTCCATGTAGTCGCCAACTCCACCAACGACGACAATTGTTGAGATGCCCGATGAGCGGTGCAACGGGCGTACCAGGTCAATAAACGGTGAGATGGGTTCGCTTCTCACCAGCTCGCGCATCCTCTCGTCCCTTACCATGAAGTTCGTCGCGCTCGTGTCCTCGTCCAACAGCAATAGCGACGTCCCGATCTCGACGGCCTCGGCGATGTTCGTTGCCTGTGAGGTCGAACCCGAGGCGTTGGGGGTCGAGAAGTCCTCTGTTGTTCGTCCGCCGGGCAGTTCCCCGATCATGGCCGATATGTCCACCCCCGAGACGCTCCTGCCGTCCTCGGCCCTGATCTTGGCCGCATCCTCACGTGCCACCACGTATTCTCGCCCGTCTCCAGGCACATGGTCGTACACTCCCCACGAGAGGGCCGAGAGCAGCGTGCTCTTCCCATGAAACCCACCCCCGGCCACGAGCGTGACGCCCTCGGGAACCCCCATGCCAGAGACGACGCCACGGTTCGGCAGCTCCACCTCAACCCTGAACTCCTCGGGGCCCTCGAACGGTACAACCCTCTCTTTCAAAGGTCTGTCGCTCGCCCCACTCTCCCTCGGCAACATCGCGCCATCCGCGACGAATGCGACCAGACCGAGTTCGGGCAGGAGCCGCCGCAGTTGGTCAGCGTCCTCGACCGTCTCGACGTGGAGCCTCGCCTTTTTCTCATCCACGTCACCCTCGGGGGCCGGAACGAGCCCTCTGCGCACGACCTCGGGCAGTTCCTCTATTAGCATAATTCGGGCTGCGCGGGCGTCCACGCTCCTGCCCCGCGCGGGGAGGCCGACGGCCATGCGGGCCTCGACGTAGCCTGGCTCGACGACCATCGAGGTGCGGGGGAGGACGACCTGGGAGGGCCGTTGTATCTCGACCCGCCCGCTCCCGCCGGAGCCCCGGTCTCCACGCACGACGCTGCGGATCTCCGTCTCCACGCTACGGGTCAAAAAGTCCTCGAAGGCGATCCGACGCACGGGGTTATCGAACAGGTTGCGCCTGAAGGTATTCTGTTTCGTCCTGATCCGAACCAGGGAAGGCGGGGCGAAAGGGTCGCGTTGAACCTTGTCGATGAAAAGCGTGAAGGAACCGAGGTCATGGGAGCCTGAGAGGTCTTTGTAGGCCCCGTATCCCTTGCGGTCTATGCGGTCGAGCGTTGCCCTGAGGCTTTGCATTCAGTTAATCGAGGCCGAGCCTGGCCCTGGCACTCTCCAGCGTAGGCTGCGCGGCTTCGCATGCACGTCTGGCGCCCGAGTCGAGCAGACGGTCGAGCTCCGCCGGGTCGTCGAGCAGCTCATAGGCGCGCTCCCTGACGGGAGCGAGGCCCTCTATGACGACCTCGGCGAGGTCCTTCTTGAGGTCGCCGTAGCCCTTGCCCTCGTGCTCTGCTTCGATTGCGGCCACGGGCTCTCCCGACATCGCTGAGTAGACATCGAGCAGGTTCGTAATGGCCGGTTTGTCGGGGGTGGCCTGGATCTCCGTCCCCGAGTCGGTCTTGGCGCGCCGGATCTTCTTCCTTATCGTTTCTGGGTCGTCGAGGATGGCGACGTAGCTGCCTGGCCTCGGGGAGCTCTTGCTCATCTTCTCCTCGGGCTCGTCTAGCGACATCACCCTCGCTCCTGTAGGTGGGATCATGGCCTCGGGCACGACGAAGGTCTCCCCATATAGATGGTTGAATCTCCTTGCGAGCGTCCGCATGAGCTCGAGGTGTTGCCGCTGGTCCTCGCCCACGGGGACGAGGTGCGCATTGTACAGGAGCACGTCAGCAGCCTGGAGCACGGGATAGTCGAAGAGACCCGCGCTCGCCGACTCGACTCCGCCTTTGCGGGTCTTGTCCTTGAACTGCGTCATGCGCGATAGCTCGCCGAAGCGCGCAACGCTGTTGAGCAACCAGCACAGCTCCGCGTGCCCGCTGACCTTGCTCTGGCGGAAGATCACACACTTCTCAGGGTCGAGGCCGGAACCGAGGTAGATAGCCGCGACTTCCCTGATCTTCTGCCGCAAGACCTTCGGGTCCTGGGGCACGGTTATTGCGTGCAAGTCCACGATGCAGAAGTAGTTCTCGTAATCGTCCTGCATGGCGACCCAGTTCTTGAGCGCCCCAACGTAGTTGCCCACGTGCAGATTGCCGCTCGGTTGAATCCCGCTGAATACTCTCTGTCTAGTCTCCATGACCCCATTCTAACGGACGCGCCACATTCCGCTAAACGCCGCCTGATGTATCCTGTGCGTCTGTTCCCGAGGAGGACACGTTATTGAAAGACCGTAGATCTGTCCACCACATCGATCCGCGCTGTGCCTGACCTCGTCCTCGGCCCACACCTGCGCTACGCCGGCTCCACAGACGCGACCGTCTGGGTGGAGACGGATGCCGCCTGCGAGGTCGAGGTCCTGGGATGCTCCTCGCGAACTTTCCGCGTAAGGGATCATCACTACGCCCTCATCCACATCACGGGGCTGTCGTCAGGCGTGGCCCACGAGTACGAGGTCAGGCTCGACGGGGAGAAGGTCTGGCCCGAGCCGGGGTCTCCTTTCCCGCCGGGTGTGATCCGGCCGATGAAAAGCGGAGAGCGGGTGAAGCTGCTGTTCGGCTCGTGCCGGATCTCCGCTCCTCACGAGCCTCCATACACCCTGGGCCACAATGAGGACGAGCGTGGCCTCGGGGTGGACGCCCTCTACGCTACAGCGATGACATTAAAGGACGAACCGCCGGAAGAGCTGCCGCACGCTCTTGTGATGCTCGGGGATCAGATCTACGCCCACAAACCCCCCTTCGATACCCTCGAGTTCATTAAGGAACGCAGGGACACGGATATTCCTCCAGGAGAGGTCGTCGCTGACTTCGAGGAGTACGCCAGGATCTACCACGACGCCTGGTCCGATCCCGCGATACGCTGGCTCCTCTCCACTGTGCCCTCGGCCATGATCTTCGACGACCACGAGGTCGGCGACGACTGGAATATCTCCGAGTTCTGGGTCGAGGAGATGCGCGGGCAGCCGTGGTGGAACGACCAGATCGTCGGTGGCTACGCCTCGTACTGGATCTACCAGCACCTAGGTAACCTCTCCCCCGAAGATCTGGCGAAAGACGACCTCTACAAGGAGATCAGAGACACGGAAGACGCCTGGCCCATACTGAGGGACTTCGCCTACCTCACCCACCGCGGCGCGGACGGCACCCGCTGGAGCTACCACCGCGACCTCGGCGACACTCGTCTCCTGATGATGGACTCTCGCGGCGGCAGGGTGCTTGAAGAGGACCACCGCTCCATGGTCGATGCCGATGAGTGGGCCTGGATCGAAGACAAAGCCACAGGCGGCTTCGACCACCTCCTCCTCGGCACCTCCCTGCCCCTACTTCTCGGCCCAGGCATGCACTTCTTCCAGAGCTGGGACGAGAGGTTATGCTCCGGCACGTGGGGCGGACGCGCAGCCCGGTGGGCCGAAGGACTCCGCCGCTCCCAGGACCTCGACCACTGGGCCTCCTTCCACGACTCCTTCGCTGCCATGATAGGCCTGCTAGGACGCGTCGCCACGGGCGAGAAGGGCGACCCGCCTTCCACCGTCCTGATCCTCTCCGGCGACGTACATCACGGCTATCTCGCCGAAGCCACGCTGGCCGAAAACGCGAAGAGCCGCATCTACCAGGCCGTCTGCTCCCCCCTCCGCAACGCCCTCCCGAGTAAGAAGTCCTTCCTCCAGAGCAACGCCTGGACGAAACCTGTAATCTTCGCCGCGCGCCTCCTCGCCCGCCTCGCGGGAGTCCCCGCAGAGCCTCTCACATGGCGCATGACCCACGACGCAGCCTTCTTCGACAACCAGATCGCCACCCTGGAACTCGATGACCAGAGTGCCACGATCACCTTCGAGAAGGCCGTCCTCGACGCCTCGAAAGAACCCGCCCTGGAGATGCTCTACAAGCGCCGGCTGGCATAGATAGAGCCGGAGCTTCTACGCTCCGGCTCCAGCGTCTACGGCCTAGTGAGTGGGGGAGATGCGGCGTCCAGTGACCTGTGGGGCGAAGCCGAGGTAGGCGGCTACCGCACCAACGACGAGATGCAGCACGTTGTTCGCCAGGTTCACGGCGAAGATGCCAAGCAGCTTCTCGTCGAAGACGAGGGCGGGGATGAACCCCATGATGCCGATAAGGAGCATGAAAACGCCAAGCACCTGGCAGTACAGCTTCGACCGATCCCAGTAGTAGGCGGCGACACCTAGTGCACCGATGAGCATATAGACCAGGTTATGTACGGCGTCGACCGCGAAGATGCCGAACAGGTACTCGCCGTCCATGGTCATACCGGGTACGAACCCGAGTATGCCCATCACCAGAAACAGCAGACCGATCACGAGCGCGAAAGTGCGAGTCATAGAACCTCCTTTTGAGACTCGACCGCCAATACTCAAGAACCCGAACTACCTATCTATGCGACCTCGCTACATACCTCCTCCGAAGACATAGCGCCTCCCGGAAAGCATGCAGAACGAAGCCGCACCCCGAATCGGTCCCTCCGGCTTCCGCCAGTCATAACTGGATACCACCTGTAAACAGAACTCTTGCGCGCTTCATGGTCCACATCCCTGCCTGTTTCCCAAAGGTATATCTTCTTCAGAGAAGATTGGTGAACGATGCGTTATGAATATTGTTACAAAAATTATTTGTTGTAGAGAATCTCTTTGAGTTCGAAGGCCTAGAGGA
>DASSJP010000135.1:0-2876 GCA_035691165.1 Rubrobacter sp. | reverse complement strand
TGCCCAGGACACGGACACTGTCTACGACGAAGCCGGCGTTCTAACAGACTCCCAGGAGCAGGAGGTTCAGGGGGCCCTCGACTCGGCGCAGGAGGAAGCCGGACAGCCCATCTACGCCTTCCTGGTACCGGACACGGGTGTAAACACCCAGCAAGCCAGGCAAGACCTCCTTAAGCAGGAGGCCCGCGAGGCCGACGTACCGGAAGACGCCGGTGTCATCATGGTAGCCCCGAAGGACCGCTGGGACGTGGCCGCGAACCTGAACGGGATCTCCGAGGACGCCGTCTCGAACGCGATGGAGCCGGATTTCAGGAACGGGGACTTCGCGTCCGGTCTCATCGCTGGCGCCGATGAGATAAGGGGCGAGCCTGTGGCGGCGCAGGGCAACCCCGAAGATGGTGCGGGCGTCCTGCCTGGGGGCGGGCTGCTGCTCCTTCTCCTGCTGGCGGGGGCCGCGGCACTGGCGCTGCTCAGGAACCGGCGGGCTAACAAGCGGCGCATCGAAGAAGAACGCCGGACCGCTGAGGAAGAGTTCGCCGGCCTCACCGCCCACCTGAACGAGTTCGACGAGAAGGAGCGGCTCGTCTCCGGCTACCTGGAGGCCCAGCGCCCGCTGCTGGACCAGCGGGCGGAGAACATGGTGGAGACGACGATCTCGGAGGCCAAGAGCGTAGATTTCGCCCAGGAGTTCAACGAGGCCGCCTCCCGGCTCACCTCCGACCCCGTCTCGGCGCGCGAGCGGATTGAGCGCGGTCGCAACCTCCTGGAGGAGTCCATGCACAAACTCTACGAGGCCGAGAAGACCATGGATGACTACAGAGCCGCCGATGAAGCCCTGGAAGGCGGGCTCCGCACGGCAAAGGAAGAGATACGTGCGGCCGAAGTTGCAGAGGAGCGGGCACGGTCCGAAGGCGTCCGTGTCGAGCATCAGGAGCTGCGCCCCGAGTACGACCGGCTGGCGCAGGAGGCCGCGGATCGCGCCTCCCGCAGGGACGAGTTCGATCCCCGGCAGGGCCTCGCGGCGGTGGAGGCGCTCGCAGAACGGGCCCGCGAACACAAAACAGCGCAGGAGAAGGAGATCGCCGCCAGGGACGCACTCCCCGACGAACGCTACGCGACGGTAGGTGCGCTCGGCCGGGCGCGAGAGACCCTCACGGAGTACCGTGGAGCCCACGAGGCCGCGCTTGGCCAGTTCGGTCAGGCCGCTCTCGGAGAGATCCCTGACCCAGGAGAGCTTTCCTCCGGCCTGCTCGAATCCGAAGGGTATGTGGATCGGGCGGATCGCGCCGCGTCAGCCGGCCGCTTCGCCGAAGCGCGCTCGCTACTGCAGGAAGCCGCCGACCTCGCGAGGAAGACGATGCAGGCCCCGAGCCTGCTCAAGGCGACCGCGGCGGAGGCGGACCGCAAGCGACGAGAGGGTGAGGAGAAGCTCGAGGAACTCGAAGCCCGTCTGGCGCAGGCGAAAGCGAACGAGCACCTGATGAACCCTTCCCAGCGGCAGAGGCTCAGGGACTACGAGTACCAGCTGGGGAACGCCCGCTACGGTTTCTTCGGGGGAGACTGGCTCACCGCGCTCCTGCTCTTCGAGGTCCTCGACAACGACTACATGTACATGGGAGATCCTTCCTCCTTCTCCGGCGGAGACTGGGGTGGCGGAGACTGGGGCGGTGGAGACTTCGGCGGCGGCGATTGGGGTGGTGGGGATTTCGGTGGAGGGGACTTCTAACCCTCCGCCGCCAGACAAGACATTTGGTCTTCTACGTTGAGCGTAACTGGAGGGCCGATGAACTCCCTTCGTCTCACCAGCCGAGTCTTCACGCGCTGTAACCGGGATAAGACGATCTCTATCCCTGCCCCCATCCGGTTGTAATAGGGTACACACTCCGGAACGGGCGGTGTATAGTAGGAACGGACGTGGAAGGAGCGCTCTGTGCAAAATGAATTGATCAAGTCAGAACCCCTATCCGGCATCGAGGTAGGGCGCGAGAGCGAGGAGATGTGCCTCCTCGCCAGGTTATTCAACGGTTTCGCCAACTCGACCAGGCTTTCCATCTTGCTGCTTCTGGTGCAACGGGGTGAGATGAAGGTCGGGGAGCTGGTGGACGAGCTCGGGGCACCGCAGCCCAGGGTCTCGGACCACCTGCGCTGCCTCGCCTGGTGCGGTTACGTGCTGGTGCGGCGCGAGGGCCGAAACGCTTATTACTCCGTCGCGGACGAACGGGTCATGCAGATGCTCAGGCTCGGCGAGGAACTACTCCAGGACAACCTGGAGCACGTCGAGGCTTGCGACGACATAGAGAAGGGCTGCTAGACACCGACCGGCCTGCGGAGTCAGTCGGAAGGACGTAGACCCGCACTGAGGTAGTCCGTTCATCAAGATGCGAGTCCTCCTGCAACGCCCGAGCGAGTCGGGCATGCGAGCCTCCGTCCCTTCCCTATGTGGTTCCGTGATTAGTAGATGGCCGGAATTCGTACGAACCCCGTCCATCTACTAACTACCTCAACTGAAGAGTTGCGATCTTGTCGGCGCTGAGCATCGTGAACCAGGGGTTGCCGTCGGGGGCGACCGTGATCCCGAAGGGTTCGCTGCCTTTGACGGTCTTCGACTGGGCCGTGATGACACCATCGGGCGTGATCCGGGCGATATTTCCTGCGATGGTGCGGGTGAACCACATCGAGCCGTCAGCGGCAGGGGCTATGTCCACCGGGCCCCCGTCGACCGGGAACAACGTCACGGCGTTCGTGGACGGGTCGATGCGCCCCACGGCCTGCGGCGCGAACCGCTCGGTGAACCACACCGCCCCATCGCTCGCGATGTTGATCTCGCGGGGGAAGCCGTCGACGTCGATCTCGGTGATGTCCCCGTTGACCGGGTC
>DASSJP010000134.1:0-3829 GCA_035691165.1 Rubrobacter sp. | reverse complement strand
GGCTCCGTCGAGGAGCAGCTCAGGGAGGCGAGGGCGTTCCTTGGAGCGGTGGGATAACCGGGAGGCTAGAATGGGTCCGGTTTCAGACGAAGGGAGACCACCCTGCTGACCGTGGCATCGAAGTGCTTGCTGGCTCTGGACTGGCCGAGCCGGACAGCGCATCAGGGCGACACAGAACCGCATGCGCTCGCAGGACAGGACCGATGGTGAGAACTACCGTGACGTTCTTACGCACCGTAGACAGGCGCTGGCGATGACCCAGGCTGTGTTCCTCGAGGCCAGGCGCAGCAGGGATCTCTAACGAGGTCCGGCAGTGATAAGAAACCAGGCTAAGTTACGCTGTTTGGGGGATGCGCCCAGCTTCGGATTCTCCCAAGATACATTGCGATCGACTATCGTAACTACGAAGTGGAGACGAGAGCGGTTCGAGAGGCTGTGGGAAGTCTGTGCCGCGCTTGAGGGAGGAGATACGTGGACGAGTACATCGAACTTCCTGGTGTCAAGACGTGGTACGAGGTCGAGGGCCAGGGCGACCCGGTCCTCCTTATGCACGGCGGCTTCTGCACCAACGAAACCTGGGGCCCGCAGCGAGCGGATTTCGCTGCCAAGCACCGAGTCTTCCTTCCCGAGCGGCGTGCGCACGGACACACTCCCGACGTCGAGGGGCAGCTCTCGTATCACGACATGGCGGGCGATACCATCGACTTCCTGACATCAGCTGTAGGGGGTCCAGCGCACCTGGTCGGATGGAGCGACGGCGGCATAGTCGCGCTGCTCGTCGCCATCGCGCGCCCGGACCTCGTCCGTAAGATCGCGGTGACCGGGGCTAACTTCAAACCGCCTCCGGAGATCGGTATGGGCGAGGGACTCGATGAGCTCACTGCCGACGCGCCGGAGATGGGGATGTTCCGCGCCATGTATGAGGCGGCATCGCCGGACGGACCGGAGCACTGGCCCATCGTCGTCGAAAAGCTGGTCGAGATGTACCGTACGGAGCCCAACATCCCGATCGAGGATCTGGGACGCATCAGCGCTCCGACGCTCGTCTTGGTCGGAGATGACGACTTTATCCCTCTTGAGCACACCATCGAACTATATCGTGCCATACCAAACTCCGAACTGGCCGTCGTGCCCGGCACGTCGCACGGCCACTTCATGGAGAAGCCTTCGTTGGTCAACCGAATCGTCCTGGACTTCCTCGATAACGATCCTGTCCCGACGATGATGCCAGTGCGCCGTGCCACGGCGCCAGGTAGCACCTGAACAGCATGTTTGGTAAGGGGAGGGCTTTCTAATCGCTTCACTGCATTAGAAAGCCCTCCCCAGCCGACCTCCCTGCACTCCATCTCCAGGTCGTAGAGGAGCTCCGACAGGCGCCTGCGTTCCGCCGTCTCGGAGCGTCGCGGTGCCCAGGGTGCCCTCTCGTCCATGGATGGATTGTCTCCAAAGAAGGTAGGCGAACAAGAGATGGTAGGCGAGGAGCGTGGCTTTAGGGCACCGGGGGCGTCACCCGCTCAGCAAGGTAGCAAGATGACTGTACCCTAGCCCAGCTCTTCAACACGCTTCATGAAGATGGTGAGCAGCTTCTCATCGATTTCAGAAAGCGTGTCGGTGTTCACGGTCTCGCCAGACTCAGGGAAATCGAAGCGGTACTTTGCCTCTGTTCCCTCACGAAAGTTGAGGAGCCTCCCCTTGCGGTCCTGTTTGTAAGAGATCGCGAATATCCCTCTGTAGTCCTTGAAGTAGATGTGATCCAGTTTGCGGAACAGATCCTCGTCGCGGGCGATAAGGAAGGGCAGCCTGTGCTTGATGTACTCGTAGACTTCCATCTCGGCCTCGGTAGTTACGATGCCCGCCTCTTCAGCCCTGGCTTGTGACGTTTCTTGGGGTGGGGGTATGGGCTGGGGTTCGGAGAGAGGTACTTTGACTACGTCCCGGTCCGCGAAGCCGACGCGCTCGAGCAACATATTATCGACGAAGGCGTTGATGGCTTCGCTGATGTAACGTGTGTGCTCTTCCAACACTTCGCCCTTCGATGCCCGTTATATCCATCAACGTCCTCACGAAGCGTTCATCCGGATCGCTAAAGGACTTCTTCAACGAGTCTACGTACGCAGAGATGAAGGTCTTGCGGCGCGCGTCGGCCCCGATGTCTGCCGGATCGAAGGTTTCGCGGCGCAGCTTCAAGAGGGCATCGAAGGCATCGTCGGTGATCTGTTCCTGAGCTGCCATTGCAAGATCCACAACCGCAAAGGGCTCATTATCCATCAGGTTCTCATCTTCGGTGTCGCTGTAGAGCTGGTAGATCAAGCCGTCGGTGAGTATGCCCAGCTTCACCGTAGGTACAGCATTGTAATACCCTTTTAGCTCACCCCGATTGGCGTCAGATAGGCTACCAACTTTCTTGGCCTCCACCGCAATGACGGGTACGTTTTCTTTACAAATCGCGTAGTCAACGCGATTCTTGAACTTGTCCGAGAACGAAGCATCTGCCTCTGGAATAACGTCGTCGGGATCTAAGGGATCATAGCCCAGGAGTTGAAGAAACGGGATGATAAGGAATTGTTTGGTAGCTTCCTCATTGTGAGCTCTTCCCGCACGCTCAACGGTGGTCTTCGCATGGATCAGCAGTCGATTCTTGAATTCTTCGCTCATCCGGCAGCCTCCCATCCGCTGTCTTCCCTTTTGAAGTATGCATCATGCCACGCTGCTAGGCCACGCGCATCGGGACGACCTTCGAAACTCTAGCGCCCGCCCCGCTCTCGCGCTACTCTGTGGGGCATGGCCGGAAGGTACAGGGGCGAGGGCGCAATCTCAAGGCGCGAGGATGGTCGGTGGGTAGCCCGCTACTACATTCGAACTGCTGGCGAACCGAAGCGTAAAGCTCTCAACAGGAGATCCCGCTCCGAGGCGGCAACAATGCTGGCTCGTGCCATCGCTGAGAGGGATGGCAATGGGCCGATCACCGGCGAGCTGAGCAAGCTTTATGTCTCCGAATATATACCCGAGTGGCTGGCCTCGAAAAAGCCTGAACTTGCGCCCGACATGCAGGAGATCGCGGCTGATGCGATGGAAGAGTATGCCTTTAGGTCCAATGGCATACGACGGGCATCAAAATCAGGTGCGGTCTCCGCGAATATGGCATATATAAGCGAGATAGGGAGATAGCTTGAGGATAGTACAGATGTCCGATGTACATGTGGGTTCTGGGCTGTTTCGGCAGGACCTATTGGAGGCAACCATCGAGGAATCTAACGCTCTTGAGCCCGACCTCGTCGCCATCGTTGGGGACCTGACGATGGAGGGATACCGCTGGGAGTTCGAGGAGGCGAAAGGCTACTTCGACCGGCTGGAGTGCCCGAACATCATCTACGCGATGGGCAACCATGACGCCAAGAACGTCGGCTACAGGCATTTCGAGGAGTTCTTCGGCATAAGGGAGAGCTCGGCCAGGATCTCCGTCCCTGAGGGAGAGGCCAAGGTCGTCGCCCTCGACTCGACGAAGCCCGATCTCGACGAGGGAGAGGTCGGGCGCGAACACTACAGCTGGCTAGACTCGGAGTTCCGCGGCTGGGACAGGGGGCCGAGGATACTCATGATCCACCACCACATCCTCGCGGTCCCAGGCACGGGACGCGACGTGAACAACTTGCGCGACGCTGGCGATGTCATGGCCATCCTGCGTGATTTGAAGATCGACATGGTCCTCTCGGGCCACAGGCACGTCCCCTACGTCTGGAGCATCTCGGGGGTGAGGGTCGTGCATTCGGGTACCGTATCCACCATGCGAGTGCGAGGCACGATGCCGCCCTCTTACAACGTCATCGAG
>DASSJP010000133.1:0-2849 GCA_035691165.1 Rubrobacter sp. | reverse complement strand
GAACCTTGACCATCTGCGGCGTTACAATGGAGAAACCCCTCCTTTGGAAGAACGGTCTGGCCGTGATGCTCGCTTCAGTGTACAGTCGGGCGACTCCGAGAAGTTGCGCCTCGGACTCGATCCTGTCCAGAAGCCTCGACGCGATCCCACAGCCCTGGCTTTCGTGATGCACGTACAGGGTATCGATGTGACCGTCACCCTCGAACTCGGCGAAGCCGAGCAATCTCTCACCCTGTACCGCAACGAACGTCTGCCTCTCCCCGGCGGCGATGCGCTCCTCCCACTTCCCGGGTTCTGGTGCCGAACCAGCCCACGCGTCGACCTGGGCCCCAGAATAATCCCTGACGTTCACGTTCAACACCGTGTGGTAGAAGATGTCGGCGATAGCCGCAGCGTCGCGGGTCGTGGCGTCCCGGATCTCGACGTTCACGAACCTCTGCCCGGCTGACCTCACCAAGAGTAAGATTCGGGGCGGCGGTTCTTTAGTGCTGGGAACTCTTCACGGAAGCGGTCGAGGTAGTCGAGATCCAGGGTGGCGAGTGCGTGGCCGTCGCGGTCAGGACACCGCGCGAGAACCGTACCCCACGGGTCAACGACCATGGACCGTCCGTAGGTCCATCGCCCGTCCGCCTTCTGGCCCCACTGCGCCGGAGCGATGACGAAGGCCTGGTTCTCCACGGCGCGCGCCCGCAACAATAACTCCCAGTGGTCCTTGCCCGTCTGGAGTGTGAAGGCGGCAGGGACGGCAAGAACCTCCGCGCCGCGCAGCGCCAGCAGCCGGTAGAGCTCGGGAAAACGCAAGTCGTAGCAGACGGAGAGTCCGAGCGTCGCCGCGCCAGCCTTCGCTGTCACTATCTCATTACCAGGCGCGATCGTCTCGCTCTCCATGTATTCGCGATCCGGGGCCTTCACGTCGAAGAGGTGGATCTTTCGGTACACACCAGACATTTCGCCATCTGGCCCGAAGAACGTCGATGTATTATGCAGTTTTGTAGAACTGGGATCTCCTTCGAGGATGGAGCCTCCGAGCAGGTAGATCCCTAGCTCCTGTGCGAGGCCGCCCAGGAATTCGGTCGTCGGACCTGGTACTGGCTCGGCGTTGTCGCGGTAGACCTTCTCCAGACCGTGGCAGCTCCAGAGCTCGGGTAGTGCCGCTAGTTCGGCGCCAGCGGAGACGGCGGAGTGGATCAGGCGCTGCGCCGTCTCAAGGTTCTCGTCCTTGTTCGGGGTGGACGACATCTGGATCGCTGCTACGGTTATCTCTCGTCTACTCATCACGTTTTCCTTTCTGCTTCAGATGCTGTCTCGTTCCGAAAGCGCGAGGATGCACTCTTCCCTGATCCGCCAGACTTCTTCGAAGTCCAGGTTGCGCTGCGACGCCCATTCCCTCACAAACCTCCGGTGCGTGTCTACCTTGTGCGCGCCGATACCTTCCGGTTCGATAGTCTCTTCGTGGAGGAACTCCTCGACTGGCTCCGTCGATTCAGTACGGGTGAGATCCACGCGGGATCCGCGATACGCGAGGTAGCAGTGCGCTTCCGGTACGCCGTCGATCCCGTGCCGGCAAAGGACCGGACCCACGCCCGGTGTATCTTTCCCATCCATCTCGTAGATGCCGAGGCGGAGTTCCACCGGACTGTCGTGCTCGCGCGCGAGCGCGGCCAGAAGCGCGTGCTTGGTACTGCACGTACCCCGGCCTTCGGCCAGAACCAGGCCGTAGTCGGAGCGCTCGGAGTTTCTGCCGTACGGCAAGCACTGGACGTATCGCGCCGCCGCATGATAGTCCCGCTTCCCGTGGACGATGAATTGCGCGCTCAGGCTGGCTCCGGTTTCGAGATCGAAGTTCGGCAGTATTTCCACGCTCGTTGGGAGTTCTCGTCCGGGTTTCATTCTTCATTGCTTTCTATCATGCTTCTGTGCTCACATAGTATCCGGAGCAGTGTCGCTTCGTCGTCGGCCACGTAGTTCAGTGGGACGTCCACCATCGGGTTCAGTCTCCCGCCCATAAAGGCAGCGCGGGTATCCGTGTGGAGCCCGATCAGGAGCCTCTCGGTTTGCTGCAATTCCTTCTGGCAGTAGGCGATGCCGAGCTCCACGCACGCCCCCTCGTCGGGGACGCGACCATCAAGCACAAAAAGGAAGATGTCCGATTCGAAGATGCGGGTCTTGTCGAGGTGGAACATGGCGTGGCGACGCTCCTCAGCGGTCATCGTGCCGTAGGGTGGCTTCTCGCGCTCGACTCCATCGCGTTGTGGGAGGAAGACGCGGAAACCAAGGGCCTCAAGTTCCTCCGTCAGTTTCACGTTGAAGCGCCTCTCCGCCTCGGAGAACAATGGTCCTGCGAAGTAGATCAGCACGCCCGACACCTCGGGCCCTCGCCCGGCGGCGATTCAGGACTCGGGGGCGTCATAGAGCCTCATCTCCAGAACGTGGTGGGCCTCCAGCTCGCGCAGGCCCAGATAGTGCCTGGCCGTCTGTAGAATTGCCTCCAGCGGTGCCAGGCCGACGAGCTCGGTGGATTCCACAGTGGTACCGAGCTCTGCCGCCGCCGCGCGGACTGCTTCGAGGGCTACGGGGATCGGGGTCTCTTCGAGGTCGGTCAGGTTCATCGAGACCTGGGCTTTCCCGCCGACGCTGAAGCCGAGCGCCCTCACTGCCCGCAGTCCACCCCCACTCTCCCTGACCTGCCTGGCCACGGCCCGCGCGACCTCCACGTCCCCGGTGTCAAGGAACGCGTTGAAAGCCACCAGGAAGGGACGGGCGCCGACGGCGACGGCACCCCTGTGCGGGTTCAGGGTAGCAGGGCCGTAGTCCGGTCTCCATAGTGGGTCTTCGAGGCGGGAGGCGAC
>DASSJP010000132.1:0-6076 GCA_035691165.1 Rubrobacter sp. | reverse complement strand
CGACCTTACGCTCCCTGAGGGCGTTACGCTGCTCTCCGAGCCAGAAGCGATCGCGGTCACGGTTACGTCGCCGACGGAGATCACCGAGGAGGAGATGGAGGCCGCAGGCATCGTCGAGGAGCCGACAGAAGAGGAAGAGGCTGCCGCTGCAGAGGAGGCTGCCGAGGGTGAAGAGGCTCCCGAGGAGGAGGCTCCCGAGGAGGACACCGCAGACCAGGATGAGCAGGCTTAGGCTGGTCCGCTCCTTCTTCAAGCGGGAGGAACGAGATGACGGGGGGCCGATCAGGCCCCCCGTCGTCGTCGGCCTCGGCAATCCCGGACGCTCCTATGCGCGCACCCGCCACAATGCCGGCTACCTGGTAGCGGACGAGCTGGCGAAACGCCATAACGGCTCATGGCGAAAGAAGAAGAATGCGGAAGCCGCACCTGTCTCACTCGGGAACGCCACCCTCCTGAAACCGACGACTTTCATGAACAACTCGGGCTCAGCACTCGCGGACTATCGTCCGGAAGACTTGATCGTGGTCCACGACGACCTCGACCTGGAAGCGGGTACGGTGCGTGTGAAGGTCGGCGGCGGGGCAGGCGGCCACAACGGCCTGCGCTCGATCATCCAGAGCCTTGGCAACGATTTCGTGCGGGTCCGCATCGGTATAGGACGCCCGCCCCCAGGCGTCACCGTCACGGACTATGTCCTCTCTCGCATGGACTCCGTCGTAAGAGACGCCATCCCGACGGCCGCAGACGCGGTGGTGTTCGTGATCGAGCACGGCCCCGAAGCGGCGATGAACCGCTTCAACGTGCGGGCCTGAAGAACCACGGCCCGCGCCTCCTACGCTCCGGGCGGACCCTGGCAGACTCGGTCGCGCATCTCCTCGGTCGGCCAGGGCCTGTTGTCCCTCCATCCGAAGCGCCAGGGATCTATGCTCTCTATCCACCAGGTGAGACCGGCTTCCTGGTAGAGTTCGACGATCTCAGCACTGGCTGCCCGGTCGTCGCCGGGAGTCTCCCCGGCGACGACGACGTCGAAGGGCCCGTCACTGGTGCGATGCTCCGCGACGTAGCCTGTCATGTCCCGCACGTCTTCGGGGGTCATCGGGACTATACGCCCGCCTTCGGCCTTCATCGGGAATACGCCGTCCCAGCGCGCTGCGCGGCGGAACGGAGGCTTGACGGGCCAGGTACCGGCGACCCAGATCGGGATGCGGGGGCGCTGAAGAGGCGGCGGATAGAACACCACCCGCCAGTCTTCATGAGGCGGTTCGCCACCGATTCTAAAGTGTTCGCCGCGGTGGCCGAAAGGCTCGCCGCTCCATAGTCCCGTGAGCACCTCGAGCCCCTCGTCGAGCATGGCGCCGCGGACCCGCATGTCAGGCTCCTCGCCCAGGTAGTCCCACTCGTAGGGCATCGCGCCGATACCGACGCCCAGTACCAATCGTCCGCCGGAGAGGTGATCCACCGACGCGCTCTCCCGCGCCAGCTTTACGGGGCGGCGCCTGGGAAGCGGCGTGACCATCGGACCAAACCGTATACGACTTGTGCCCATCGCCACAGCGGCAAGGGAGATCCAGGTGTCCACGACAGGTACGGGCCCAGGGGAGAAGGCGAGCAGATGGTCCCACACGAAGAACCCGTCCCAACCCGCTTCTTCGGCTTCGCCGGCGAGACTCGCGATCGCGCCGGCGTCGATCCCCTCGCCGAAGTTCGGCAGGCTCAGTCCATACTGCAAAGTTCCTCCTCGTTAATCCTATGTCAGCATACCGTTTGCGAAGGCAATTTGGCCCTCGCTCTCCAGATTACGGTCAGGTGTGTCCTATCACCAGGGTAGATGTTTCTCCAGGAGAGCTCCATACCGCAGAAGGTCGCTCTTTTTCTCGAAATTCTATGAAAATCTCTTGACCCTGACGTAACGTAAGGCTTTAGACTTCGTGGTGAAAGGAGGTGAACCGTGAGCTATTCGGTCGGTCAGGTAGCTGACCTCGCTGGTGTGACGATCCGGACGTTGCACCACTATGATGAGGTAGGGCTGCTAACGTCCGGCGGACGCAATGCGGCAGGCTACCGCATCTACGAGGCGTCCGATCTGGAACGGCTGCAGCAGATCCTGTTCTATCGGGAACTCGGGTTCACCTTGAAAGAGATTTCGACCATCGTGGACGATCCGCGCACAGACGCGGTCGGGCACCTGCGCCGCCAGCGCGGATTGCTTACCGAGAGGATCAAGCGGTTGAGCGCGATGGTTGACGCCATCGAATACGAAATGGAGGCAAGAACCATGGGTATACCACTGACGCCGGAGGAGCGCTTCGAAGTCTTCGGCGAGTTCCGTCCCGAGGACCACGCTGAAGAGGCCGAGCAACGCTGGGGCGGGACCGAGGCCTACAGGCAGTCTCAGCGCCGCGTCGCCGCATACAAGAAGGAGGACTGGCAGCAGCTCAAGGCCGAGGAGGAAGAGGTGCGAGCCCGCCTCGCCGCTTCCCTCGCGACCGGCATGGCACCCGACAGCGAGGAGGCTATGGCCGCCGCCGAGGCGCATCGCCAGCACATCAGCCGGTGGTTCTACGATTGCACTTACGAGATCCACCTCGGCCTGACCGACATGTACGTCAACGACGAGCGGTTCCGGTCCAACTACGACGCGACGGCTCCCGGACTGGCCCAGTACATACGCGAGGCCGCCCACGCCAACGCCAGCCGGGCAGATCGATAGGCGCGGAGGCGAGGTAAGAGCTCGGGGCCGGGCTACCGTTACCCGGCCCCCTCTGCACCAAACGGCGTACAGAATCCGCATAGAGAGTTTTCATATAGGTTCACGAACGATGCCAGGAGTCGATGAAGCGGCTTCCTCGCATTCTCCCTGAAAATGCACGACGGATGGATGTCCTGGAGCATCGCACTGGCCAAACTTCGGCTACGATGCGGGACATGATCCACGTACGTCCCATAGAGCCCAGGGATTTGCCCTGGGTGGTCCATAGGTTGGAGGGCGCATTCGGAGACGTCACTGTGGCACGCAAGGGTGGCCTGATCGACGCTTCCGTCCTCCCCGGTTTCGTGGCCACAGACGGTGGGCGACCCATCGGCCTTCTCACCTACGATGCGCTCCACGGTGAGTGCGAGGTGGTCGCCATCATAAGCACGGAGGAGGGACGGGGGATCGGACGTGCCTTGATGGACGCAGTCCGGGATCACGCCGTGGCCGCAGGATATCGTCGCCTCTGGCTAATCACCACCAACGACAACACCAGAGCCTTTCGCTTCTACCAGAAATGGGGGATGGACCTGTGCGCCTTCCACCGCCACGGCGTGCGTCGCTCCAGGAAGCTCAAACCTTCGCTCCCGGAACGAGGGGCCGACGGCATCCCGCTGGACCACGAGCTCGAGTTGGAGATGCTCCTGGACGTTACGGATCGTCCTGCCATGCGGGGAGGTACACGGCCCTGAGGAGGTGATGGGCCGCTGGACGCCCGGACGGTTCCCTCACAAACCTTCGCAGGCGCTGGACGCGCCCTCGATCCAGCCTCCTCCTTCACGCAAGTACTGCATCACGGCCATCACCTTCCCGTCGCGCACCGCCCGTACGTACTCCAACACGTCACCTTCCTTGATGTGGTCGGAGAACAGTCGCCTGATCATGTCCGCAGGGTCGCCTTTCTTCCATTTGACCCCGAATGGACCCATCCTCCGTCAGAGCATTGAGGCTCGGCGGACTTGTAGTCGCTGTCGCCTTCGGGGACCTCGAATGAGGCATGGTCTAGTTCCTTTTCCTCGCCGGAGTGGCGGGCGCAGTGGGTCGAAAAGATGTAGTTCAGGTTCGTAACCTAGCCTGGCTCTCCTCGAAGTCGCGCGCCTTGCGAAAGCGCGGCTTCAGAAGTCCATAAGATACGAGAGAGCGGATGCCTGGTCTTTGCCGGGTGGAACCTCACCCTTTCGAGAGCGGCGAGATCACGCTTCCTGTCCCGTCCGGGGAAGTCTGCGGAGGATCCGGCCGAGCATCTCGATTCCGCCCTGGTCGAGGATACGGTCTTCTTCGATGATCTCCAGCCCTTCTGGGACACCTATCTCGCGCAGCCTCCTGGCTGTGACGCTGGCGCAGATCACCACCCTGACTCTGTCGAGGGTATCCATCACCTCTTCGGGGTCCTGATCCACATAGACCTGGACGAAGTCGAGGTGGTCGAGACCTGCGCCTTCGATGGAGCGCGATAGGTTCTCCATGCACGTGCGGCCCCAACCTACCACTGCGACCGGCGTCCCGGCAGGGAGCTCCATGAGTCGTTGCAGGCTCTCCAGTGTCGCCTCGGCGAGCAGCGCGACCGCCTCTATCCCGTGCGGCTCCACGATTTCCTGCACTTCGTGGATGTGGAAGAAGGTCGTCACCGCGAGCCGCCACGGCGGTTCCTCCATGCCCGATACCCTCTCAGCGAGGTCCTCGATCAGGACCCTCTCGACCTCGACAGGGAGTTGCTCCTCAAGCTCTCTGGAGAACTGCTCCAACTCCGCCCGCGTGCACTCGATGAAGAGAATAGAGGTCTTCTCCTGCGGCCTCGCGCCAGCCCGCGCGAGCAGCGCATACGCCAGATCCTCGACCGGCACACCCTGCGCCGCCGCGAGATCCATCACCCTCTCAAGGACCTCCTGACGCTTCAGGTCCTCCGCTTCTATCGGAGGCTCGACCACGTAGACCCCGCTCCCTCGGCGACTCTCGACGTAACCCTCCCGCTCAAGGTCGGTGAACACCCGCGCCACCGTGTTCCGGTTCACCCTCAAGAATCCAGCCATCGCCCTGATGCTCGGCAACCGGCTCCCGACCTCGAAGCCACCCGTCAGGATGAGGTGCTTGATCTGGCCCTCCAACTGTACGTGTACCGGTACGTGACTTTTCGAATTTATCCGTAAATCCATAAATTAACCTATTGTCCTATGACACTAAGCCGATTATAATTGTCCCAAGGCAGCGTGACAATTATAGCGCAATCGGCAAGCATGGAGGTGAGTGGTGGGTGATCCGTTCGATCTTGAGATAGCAAGAGAACGGCGGAAAGAGCTGTTACGCGAAGCGGAGGAGCGCCGGATCGCTGGAATTCTGCGCCGGGCCCGTCGAGATGCGGGGGAAGGCCGGAACGACGGAGTGAGCAGACTCGAGGGCTTGGAGGTGCGCTGGGGGCTCGTCGAGGACGAGTCCGCGGTCGCCGATATTCTGGATCTGAACGGTATGCCGCGATGGGTCGCCTTCGAGGAGAGGTTCGTCGTCGCGGAGAAGGATGGAAAGGTGCTCGGCGCTCTGCGCTACCGGACCGAGTCCAAGCGGCTCCTCCTGGGGTTGCTGGTCGTTGACCCGTGGGCGGGTGAGGAACGGGTGGCGCGGGCGTTGTACCGCGGTGCCGGAGAGTTGGCGGGGGAGTTGGGTGTGGGAGAGGTTGTCGTCTATTCGACACGCGCGGGCTATCCTGGCGGGGCCGGATACTGTCGGTGGGGCCGTGGCTGGCGTCTGGACCTGACACACAGCTCTGGAGCAGGCGTCCGGCGCGGACCTCTGGCTATTTTCGGCTTACTTACTGTGCCACTCTACCGGGCGTTCCGTGGATAGCAAAGTAGTTCGGGAGAAGAGCAAAGCGGGGATGGAGGTCACGTTCACCCTTTCTGGTGCGCTCGCGGGGGCGAAGAGGTGTGTGCCGATCGCGATCAGCGGCACTGCCATAGGGCTCGTTTTCGGGACGCTGGCTGGACAGGCCGGTCTCGGCGCCATCGAGGCGGCCTTGATGAGCGCCCTCGTCTTCTCGGGAGCCGCACAGTTCGTGGTGCTTGGACTCTGGACGGCCCCGTTGCCGGTCGCGACCATCGTCCTGGCTACGCTCGTCGTTGGATTGAGGCATCTGCTGATGGGCGCGGCTCTCGGGCCTGTTTTCTCGAAGTTGCCGCGTCTCAAGGCCTATGGGTCCGTGTTCTTCATGGCAGACGAAAACTGGGCGCTCACCATGGGCGAGTTCGCGAAAGGGCGCCGCGACACAGCGTTCCTGATCGGCGGCGGGCTGTTGATGTGGGTCGCCTGGACCACTTCCACGCTGGTCGGGGG
>DASSJP010000131.1:0-7812 GCA_035691165.1 Rubrobacter sp. | reverse complement strand
TAGTGAGGTGAGCAGCGCCAGCATGGGTACGACGAAGAGGCTCAGCAGACTCGTTCCCGATACGAACGCCGAGGAGAGGACAATACGCGCCACCGATCCGCGTTTCCCGGCGCTCGGCTCCCTGAGATGGTAGTCCGCCACGTAGGCCCTGGCCAGTGTCCTCGCGTCGCCCAGCCCGGCGAGCACGGACGCCGTCGGTCGCCCATCCGCTTCCCCTTCGGCGATGTGACTCGAGATCTCTCGTACCGCGTCCGAGCGTTCGTCCTCGGGCAATGGCTTGAGATTGCGGCGTAACTCCTCAAGGTACCGCTCGGCAGCATCATCCATGAGTTTTCGCCTCCTCTGCAGGCAATGTTTCTCGCACGGCTTCGCTCAGCTCGGCCCAGTCGGCCGTCATCCGTCCCAAAAGGTCGCGCCCATGCGACGTCAGCCGATAGTACTTGCGCGGAGGTCCCTCCGCGGACTCCTCCCACGAGGCCTCAACCTTGCCGTCCCGCTGCAGGCGGCGCAGCAGAGGGTAGACGGTGCCCTCAGTGGTCGCTAGCGGCTCCCACCGTTCAAGGGCGGTCACGAGGTCGTAACCGTAGCGCGGTTTGGAGGAGATCAAAGCCAAGACGCAAAGCTCGAGGGTGCCGCGCCGGATCTGCGAGGACCACTCACCCGCCCTCACGCACGCCACCTCCATCTCGGACCGGTGCGAACCTTTTCATAACTACAAGGCAACACAAGGTAGTATGTACTGCAAGGTAGTACATCGAGCGAGCATTCGGAGTCCCGCGGCACGATCCGCCGTGGCCCCCCTTATTCAGCAAACATTACGGGAGGCCCGTCCGTGCTTCCGAGAATCTCCCTTTCAACGCATTCGGATGAATAGGGCATCGGTCATCGAAGCACTCGAGTACGCGCGTGGTGAAGCCGCCTACGTGGCCTTGCGGTAGGTGAGGTCGAAATCGGTCTCCCACGTGCGTCCGTCCGGCGCCTTCTCCCAGCGGCCCACGATGGTCTCGCCGTCATCGCTGATCGTCGCGGAGAAGCGCTGCGGGAACGGTTCGCCCTCGCGCCAGAGCTCCCACCTTCCGTCTTTGATGCTCATCTCGTAGACGCGGCAGACGCCGCGCTCGTCGGAGTAAAGTTGGAAGTAGGTCCCATTGGCTCCGTCGCATCCCATGATCGAGATGCTGTCGGGTGCCTCGGGCATCTCCACCGTCGAGCGCGCCACCAGGTGTGCGCCCGAGTCATGCCATTCGATCGTCGCCCTTGCCTCGCCCGGCCACGGCGGCCCGTCCGGCGGCCTGGCCTCGAGGATCCATTCGCCGACCAGCGGCTCGAGCCGCCTCAGCGCCTCCTCTGCGGTTGGTTGGTCCATCGCGTTGCTCCTCCCTCCGATTGCTCCGGGATCTTATCCCTACGAGATACCCTCATCTAATCCGGCTGGTATGGCATCATACCTCCCTTCGTCCCTTTCCCTCTATGGTCGCGGAACGGTGCACTGTGCAGACTCGTGCGTACGGATTTCTCAAAACCTCGTAAGGGCGACGTTCGCAGAATCTCCCTTCCGAAACTCTCCAAGAATGGGTAGACAGGAATCGGTGTCGGTGATCTCATTGGCGGATCTGCCCGGAGTCGGGGTCGACTTTTAGGGAGGAGACGTCGACCGCCTCGAAGTCGCCTGCGTCGATCTCACGCAGGCGGGCGAGCGTGTCGTTATCCCACCGCTTGTCGGGCACCCCCGAGATGAACATCGAGGAGCCGTTGTCGGCCAGGATCAGCCCATGCTTTTGCATGGCCCGTAGAATCACCCGGAGCTCCTGGGGGAAGCCGGAGGTGTCGAAGTCGGCCTTGAGGCGCAACCACAGGCCCATGGGGGGCAGATCAGCACCGGGCTGGCCGGCTTCGTGTCGGGCCGGCCAGACGTACTGGTCGCGGGTATCCTCGAGGGTGAAGCGGATGGGGTGGTCGATCTCGCCGGCGGCCACCTCGTCGTAGCGCACCAGGCCGGGAAGGATCGGAAGCCCGGCCGCGTCGGCTGAGGTGAAGGTCTCCGGCCTCAGGTCGTTCGAGTCGAGGTCGAAGACGGCTCCGGAGCCCGCCTTCCAGGTGCCGTCGCCCTGCGGTTCGGCCTTATACAGTTCGTACAGGGTGCAGGAGTCTCGCTCGACCACCAGGGCGTGGCGGTCGTTGTCCTTGACAAACTCGGGGCCGCCTTCGAGGGGAGCGTCCGCCGGGATTGGGTAGGGTCCGGGATCGCTCTCCTCATCGTAGCGGAACGACACGTCCACGCCGGGCTGGTCGCCATCGACGACCGTGTAAGGGATGCCGATCCATGAGCCTTCGTACAGGCCGGAACCGAAGTCGGCCTTAAGGGGGGTGGCCCTGCCGATAGCGTCGATGAACGCCTCCGACTCCGGGTGAACAGGGAGTTTCGACACGTCGGCGTGCCAGTAGCTGTCGTCGGGGAACAGCGCGCACCCGATCGAAGGCGCCGCCGGTACCTGGCTCCTGGCCTGCTCCACGCCTCCTTGCTTCTTCTCCTGCTTCTCGACGGGCGAACTTGCCTGCCCGCAGCTATAGAGAACTGCGAACACCGCAAGTACCAACAAGCCGCGAACTGTCATGCTACCTCCCTGAATGGCTACCCTCCGCACATGGTACTCGTCCCGCTCTAGAAACTGTCTGATAGTTCCCGACAGAGACTTATGCGAGGCCTGTGAATCGACAATAGCAGACCAAGAAGTGCCTCTCGCACCATGTGAGAGCTAAGATCCAGAGTGCCTATCGCCTTAAGACAGTCTCTCCATGCACTCGGGTGAATAGGAACAAAGACGAGGGCCAGGTATCCAAGAGCCGTGCTTCGATCCCACAAGCTACGGCGCACGTAGCCCCCAGGCGTGGGAGAAGGGCCAAGACAGGGACGACGTGGAGGAGCGGAAGTACAGGATGCTCTCTTGGGCACCGGACTACGCCGACCGCGGGCGCTCGAGCTCGCCGCGGAGAAGGCGGACGCGCCCTTGGCCGCCCCCTCCAGATCAACGAACGGTGCAATGCCGAGCTGAACGGCGAAGTGGACGCCGACGACGAGGCTTCTCGACGGATGCCGGGGGGTCACCGCCCCAGCGCTCGTGGCTGCCGGGGCGGAGTTGCGGCTGTTGGATGATGTGGAGCATATGCCTTGGGTGGAGGATTCGAGCGGCCTGCGCTCGGTCGTGCGGGCCATCTTGCGGGCGCTACCAAGCGACAGAGTCGCCGGCGCGTAGTCCCTCAGGAGGCTTCTCGCCCTGGGTGCCGGGGCGCTGCTCTCATGGGGCGTCGGCGGATCGGCAGCCGGAGTACTCTTTGGCTATGGCGGTTCCCTCCTTGGCCCGCTTATCGGCGGCTAGGCCGAGCTGGCCGCCCTCAGGTTGGCACTCCGGGCCATAGCTCTTGCGGGCCTCGCCGCCTTCGCCCTTTCCTCGGGCCTTTGGAAGACGACACAGCGAGTACTGCTCAGAACCCCGGCAAGGCGAAGTTCGCAAGATTTACTTCCACGCAATCGGGTGAATAAGCCTTCCGGTGGATGCCCCGAGTTAGGCCGGAAGATTCGACAGGCAGAATTGGCGAACTTGCGCGTTGAACTCCTCCGGTTGCTCCATATTGCTCAGGTGTCCGGCGTCTTCGATGATTGCTAGCTCAGAGTTGGGAATGGCGTCCCGAAACTGCTCTGCGATGTTCATCGGACTGCGCCGATCATCATCGCCCCACACAAGCAGTGTCGGCACCTCGACCAGTGGCAGCAGATCAGTGGTGTCCGTATCGGCTGAGGACTTAGCCATCAGGCGGAAGCCGAGCGGGTGGAACTCGGAGACCACGGCCGTCATCTCTTCTTTGAGACCGTGGGAGGCACCTTCAGTGAAGAACTCGGGCACCCACCGGGGCACAAACTCTTCGGGAGGTAGCGAAGATTCGAGGAAACATCTCTCAAGCCGCTTCTGGCAAGCTGATTCAGGAAGCGATCCCTTCCATCCAGCGTAGGTATCGCAGAGGATTAGTGATAGGACGCGATCAGGGTACAAGCGATAGAACTCCTGAGCGAGAATGCCGCCCCAAGACAGCCCGAGGACTTGCGCGCGTTCGGTGCCGACTACATCCAGGAACCCCGCGAGACACTGCGCCCAATCCGTGGTCGTAAACGGATCCGGCGGATCGGAAGACAACCCCGCACCCGGCGCATCCCACGCGAGGAGCCTGAAGCTATCCGAGAGATCAGCTAATTGATGTCTCCAGCACCGAGAATCACAGAGGAACCCGTGCAGCAGTACCAATGGAGGGCCCTCACCAGCGTAGCGGTAGGCCAGGGAATGTCCGTTAACTTCGGCGCGAGGCAACTCAGTGCTTCTCATGCTCGCATGATGCCACCGTATGGAACTTAACGCGACGTTCCGAGAATTCAATGTTCTACGAGGTTGGGTGAATAGGGCTGGACTAGAATTCCCCTGCCTCGCGCAACAGTTCGATCCCTCTGCGGGTGATCCTGTACGTTTCATGAGCGCCGAGGATGCTGCTGTTCTTGCCTTCGTATACAAGCGCCTCAGCGTCTACAAGCCGCGACAGAGCCGCGTTTAGCCGCTCGTGGTAGTACTATCCTGCGTCATCGATGGTCGAGGTCTCGGCCCTCACAGACCCAAGGCTACTCATCGAGATCGAAGCCGTCGCGGTCGTAAGGTAGCGAAAGCCTTCGGCGCCGGAGGGATGGTCACCTATATAATCGGGGTATTCAGCGCCCGCAGCGGGACGTTGAGAGAGTTTTCCTGGACGTCAGGGGGTTCGTCGTGCCGCTCGACTACACGTATCGCATCCAGTTGCCGCACCGCCCGGGCTCGCTCGCCAGGGTGGCGGGCACCATAGCCGAGGGTGAAGGTTTGATCGGCGACGTGAACACCATAAGCGTCGGACGGACCACCTCGGTACGTGAGATCACACTGGAGATCCGCGACAAGGACCACGCCGAGAACATCGCGGGGATGCTTAACGCGCTTCCCGGCGTCAAGGTCCTTTGGGCGCGGGACAGGGCGCTGCTGCGCCACGAGGGCGGGAAACTCACCATCGAATCCACCCGCCCCGTAAGGACGGTTCAGGACATGCGCGACGTCTACACCCCGGGGGTGGCACGGGCTTGCGTGGCGATCTCCGAGGACCCCTCGCTCGCCGGCGAGCTGACCATGATCGGGCGCAGCGTCGCCATCTGCACGAACGGTACCCGCGTCCTCGGGCTTGGCGACATCGGCCCCGTCGCCTCGATGCCTGTGATGGAAGGGAAGGCCGTCTTCTACCACCAGCTCGCCCACGTCTCCGCGATGCCGATCCTGATCGACACCAAAGACGTGGATGAGTTCGTCGAGACAGTCTTACGCATCGCGCCGACGTTCGGCGGCATCCACCTGGAGGACATCTCGGCGCCGGAGTGCTTCGAGATAGAGGCCCGCCTCATCGACGCCCTCGACAAGCCCGTGATGCACGACGACGTCCACGGCACGGCAGTCGTGACGCTGGCGGCGCTGCTCGTCGCCTGCCGACACGCCGGGCTGACGCTGGAAGAGGAGGTGGTCGGCCAGATCGGGCTCGGTGCCGCCGGGTACGGGATCGCAGCCCTCGCGGTCGATGCCGGCGCCAGGCGCGTGCTCGGCTCGGACCCGAACCCTCTCTCCCACGAACGCGCCAGGAAGAAGGGCATAGAGATCACAGATATGCAGACCGTCATGGCCGAGGCCGACATCGTCGTGGCGACGACGGGGAGACCGAACCTAATAGACCCCGGCATGGTACGTGAGGGCCAGGTGATACTGGCCCTCACCAACCCCTATCCTGAGATCGACCCCGAACTCGCCGTCGAAGCGGGAGCGGCCTTCGCCGCTGACGGGACGAGCGTTAACAACGTGCTCGGCTACCCCGGCATCTTCCGAGGAGCCCTCCTCTCAGGGGCCGAGAAGATCAACCTTCCCATGAAACGCGCAGCAGCCGAGACGCTAGCCTCCCTCGCCACAGGCTCCGAACTGGTCCCCGACGCCCTGAACTCCCGCGTGCACGAGCAGGTCGCCAACGCCGTGAGGGATGCCGCAATCGACAGCGGCATCGCCCACCTCGACAGGGCTCCTATGGGCCTGTGAGGGCACCCGCCGCCTGAGCTCCTCATGGCGCCCCGCAACGAGACCGATAGCGCGCATTCCGGATGGACCCGCTCATTCCGCAGATCCCGCAGCAACCCATGACCCGTTGACGCTCAGTTCCACGATCGTTCATAGAGATCAGGCCGCAGCAAACCAGGCTCTCTGACTTATGACAATGTACGGCAAAAGTCTTTGACTTTATGGATAAAGTTTGTCTATACTGCGGATGTGAGGAGTGCAGGTCGAGCAGGCAGGGTATCGGGCAGACGCTACCCGCTCATACATGACCGTGTTCAGGCGGAGATCATGCATCATGTCAGGGGGATGGACCGTCCGGTATCGCGTTCTGAGATAACGGAGAACCTTAACGTAAGCAGGAGCAAGATCTCGCTGGACGTGGGGCGGCTGATCGAAGCCGGCCTGCTTGTGGAAGAGGGGCTTGCCAGGTCGGAGGGGGGTCGTCGCTCCTCGTTGCTGCGCATCCCTCGTTCGGCGGGCTTGATCGCCGCCGTGGATCTCGGCGCCACTTCTACGGCTGTCGCCCTGTCCACCCTGGGCGGCGAGCTCCTGGTGCACAGGGGCGAACCTGCGGACATCAAAGACGGACCGCGGATCGTACTCGACAGGGTCAAGGAGTTGCTTGCGGGGCTACTCGATGAGCAGAGGGCGGATGCACAGGACGTCCTTGGCATAGGGGTAGGAGTTCCTGGGCCGGTAGAGCATTCATCCGGGGTCTTGAGAAGTCCGCCGATAATGCCAGGCTGGGACGGGTTCCCCATCAGCACGGTATTCGCCGGCGAGTACGACGCGCCCGTCTTCGTTGACAACGACGTGAACATGATGGCGCTCGGAGAGCACAGGGACGGCGTGGGCAAAGGTGAAGACGACATGCTATTCGTCAAGATCGGCACCGGCATCGGAGGCGGCATCATCGCGGACGGGCGGCTACACCGCGGAAGCCAGGGGTGCGCCGGGGACATAGGACACATATGCGTAGTTCCCGACGGACCTGTTTGCCTGTGCGGCAACAAGGGATGCCTCGAAGCGATGGCCGCCGCTCCCGCCATCGCCTCCAAAGCCGAGCGATACGCAAAGGAGGGGCAATCTCCGATCCTCCAGGAAGCGTTGGATGAGCGTGGCACGCTCACTGCGAGAGACGTCGGCGAGGCGGCGGCCCTCGGCGACTATTATGCTCTGGAGATCATAAGAGAATCGGGGCGGCTGGTGGGGCAGGTGATCGCCACCCTCGTCAGCACGCTCAATCCTTCTCTGGTCGTGGTCGGGGGCGGAGTCGCCAACATCGGCCACTCGCTTCTGGCCGAGATCCGGAGCACCGTCTACCGCCGCTCGCTGCCGCTCGCGACCCGTAATCTCTCTGTGGTACTGAGCAAACTCGACCAGATAGCAGGCGTCACAGGCGCCAGCGTCCTCGCAGCAGAAGGGGTTCTTCAGACGCCGCGAGTTGGTTGAGGCGCTGGTCAGCACGCTGCCTGCGGCAGCTTGTCAGCCCTTCAGCTTTTGTCTGGGGGGATCGGAGAGGGTTCTTGCGCCCTTATTGCAGCGTTTCTCGAAATGATCGATCTGTGAAGGAAGCTGCGAGCCCACTACCGAGACAAAACCTCGATCACTGGCAGAGAAGCCCGGAGGGTGTAGCTTGCTGACCAGCGTGAAG
>DASSJP010000130.1:0-2093 GCA_035691165.1 Rubrobacter sp. | reverse complement strand
AAGCTCTTCAGCAAGTTGTGCGCAAGGATCCCACCCGTGAAGAGGCTCACGCGGGTCTGATGCGCCTGTACGCTGCGAGCGGACGGCGGGGAGAGGCCCTAAGCCAGTACAGGCGGCTCGCGGAGATACTCCACCGGGAGTTCGCCTCCGAGCCGGCCGCCGAGAGCACGCGACTTTGTGAGGAGATCCGCGAGGGACGTTTTGAGCAGAACCCACACCTGTCCCCTACCCTGCCAGAAGCGCTTTCCGACGACCGGCACAACCTGCCCCCCGTACGCACGAGCTTCGTGGGGCGAAAACGGGAAGTAACCGAGGTAAAACGCCTTCTGGCGATGACGAGTCTCCTCACCCTCACGGGGACGGGAGGTTCCGGCAAGACGAGGCTGGCGCTGGAGGTGGGACGCGACCTCATCGGCAGCTACAGGGACGGGGTCTGGCTCGCGGAGCTGGCCCAGACGTCGGACCCTGTGCTGGCGGCGCAGACGGTGAGCACGGCGCTCGGGATACGTGAGAAGCCAGGCCAGCCCCTGGTGGATACGCTCGCCGATCACCTGCGCGGGAAGAAGCTCCTGCTCATCCTGGACAACTGCGAACATCTCGTGAACGCTGCGGCCACCCTCGCCGATACACTCCTCCGCCGTTGTCCTGACCTGCGCATCCTGGCTACCAGCAGGGAGCCGTTGGAGATACCGGGCGAGGTGAGCTGGCGGGTGCCTTCGTTGCCCGTACCCGGCATGGATCTCCCGAGGCCCGAGGATCTGCCGCGGTACGAGGCCGTAAGGCTCTTCGTGGAGCGCGCCCGTTCCAGGCTCCCCCCCTTCGAGCTGACCCAGGCGAACGCCGTAGCCGTGGCCGAGGTCTGTCGGAAGCTGGATGGGATCCCGCTCGCCATCGAGCTCGCGACGGCCCGCCTGCCGCTCCTGGCCGTGGAGCAGGTCGTAGAGAGGTTGAACGACTCCCTGGAAATTCTGTCCTCGACGACCAGGACCGTGGCCCCGCGACAGAAAACGATGCGGGCGGCGCTGGACTGGAGCCATGATCTTCTCTCCGAACCCGAACGCGTGCTGTTCCGGCGCCTCTCGGTCTTCGCCGGAGGCTGGTCTTTGCAGGCCGCGGAGGACGTTGCTTCAGGCGACGGCCTGGCGAAAGAGCAGGTCCTCGATCTACTCTCGCGCCTGGTGGACAAATCCCTTGTGGTAACAGAAACGTACGATACGACACGATACCGGATGCTCGAGATCGTCCGTCAGTATGCGGGCGAACGCCTGGAAAAGAGCAGCGAGGCCGACGCGGTTCGAAACCGGCACGCGAACTGGTATGCAGGCTTCGCCGAACGCGTAGACGAGGCGGTGAGGGGACCGGAAGGCGCGCTCTGGGTCGAGCGGCTGGCGCGCGAGCATCCCAACGTGCAGGCTGCGCTTCGATGGTCGCTCGAAGCGGAGCCAGAGACGGCGCTCCGCATAGCAGGGACGCTCGGACATTGCTGGTACAGGTACGGATACATCCTCGAAGGGCACCGCTGGCTTGACGCGGCGCTCGCCAGGACTACAGGCGTCAGCACTCCGATGCGGGCCAGGGCGCTCCACGTCGCCGGCGTGCTCGCGGATGAGCGCGGTCTCTACGATCAGGCCAGGGACCTGTTCGATGAGGGATTGTCGCTGTGGAGGTCACTCGGGGACACGGGAAACGTCGCGACCCTGCTCAACAGCCTCGCGGTAATCATGTATACGACCGGCGACGTAGAGCGGGGGATCTCCCTCACGGAGGAGGCACTCTCGATAAAACGCGCCCTCGGCGACGAGAAGGGGGTCGAGACTTCCCTCATGAACCTCGGCGAGATGCTGCTGACGACGGGGGATCTCACGCGCGCACAGACACTGTTCGAAGAGGGTATGAAGATGGCCAGGGAACGCGGAGACAGCCTGAGCGTCAATCTCACCCGGCTAAACCTCGGCATCCTGGCCGTGGATCAGGGTGAGCCTGACCGGGCTGAGGTACTCCTCGTGGCTGCCCTGCGTGCGTTCAGGCAACTCGGAGACGTCGACGCCATCGTGGATTGCCTCGACGCGCTCGGCCAGGCGTACGCCGCCAAA
>DASSJP010000129.1:0-4515 GCA_035691165.1 Rubrobacter sp. | reverse complement strand
ACGAACATGACTACCGAGAGAGCGGCCAGCGACCATGCCAGCCAGGAATAGCCGCGGGAACTCATCCTACCGACACCTTGCTCCTGTTCGCTTGTCCCTGATGTCACGACGCCACTCTACAACAGCACCGTCTCCTGAGCGTTACGGCAAACGTTACGAGGCCAAGCGGTGAGTGAACCATGCAGGACGCCAGACAGGCGAACTTCCATGAGAAGGCACTGTTTGTCAAGGCCGACGTGGCGGCCTCAGATCGTGGCCGAGCTCAACGGCTTGCTCTTTACCCTTCGCGCTATGCTTCCATCCGCACTCCCGGGGAGCTCACACTCTTCTTGGTGGCTCGGTGCATTATGTGATCCGTCTTTTCGGGCTACCGAGGAGGCGCTGCAATCTTCGCATCGGTCTCTCCTGCTAATGAGGAGGATGGACCAAGTTCACATGGCGCAATCGCCTTCCACGAGATCCGAAGCGATGGGGCACAAGGAAGCCGCGTCGCCCAGCTACTTTACGATCCACGCCGCGGCAGGCTGCCACCCCCTTTCTTTGGCTTCACGATCGCCTCCTTCTCCTAAGCCGCCTTGCCTCCGGAGAGGCGAGCGTTGCGTAGCGGATCGTAGACCTCCGCGCTCACCCACAAACTGTGCAAGAGCACCGAGAGCTTCCTGGCCACGGCTACCACCGCTCGCTTCTTGGCGTTCTTGCCTCCCCGAGAGGCTATCTTCTCCCCGTGGCGCCTGAGGTCCGAGTCCGAACCAAACGGACCGAGGATGTAGTGGGCGCTTGAGACCAGGAGCTTCCTCATCATCTCGTCGCCTTCCTTGGAGATGCGTTTCTGGGGGTCCCTCTCTCCCGACTGAGCGGTGGCTGGCACCAGCCCCAGGTATGCTCCTACCGAGCGGCTCTTCTCGAAGCGGTGGGGATCCTCCACCGTGAGCACGAAGGTGAGCGCCGTCAGCGGCCCGACCCCCTCGACCTGCCTCAAGAGATCCGTTTCCGGGTAGCGCTCTTTAGAGATAGTCTGCAGCTTTCGGTCGTATTGACGGATGCGCTCGGTGAGCGAAGCGATCTGCTCCAGGATGGGCTCCAGGGCCGGCAAGAGCGCCTCTGGGATGTGCCCGGCCGCGTTCTTGTGGAAACTGACCGCCGGGCACTTGGGCAGGCGGGCCCCGAAGGACTTGACCGTCCCTCGAACGTGGTTTACCAGCTGCGTGCGGCAACCCACCAACGCCTGCCTCGAGCGGATGATGGCCATATGAGCCTGAGAGTTTTCGTCACGGTGCTTGAGCGGATACAAGAGCTTCGGATCCAGACGCGCCAGACGAGCGAGGTTCTCGGCGTCGACCTCATCCGTTTTGCGCTTGTTGGCGTAGATGAGCCGCAGTTTGCGTGAGTTGGCCACAAGTACGTCGTGGCCACACCCTTCGAGCACTCGGCTAACCCAGGAGGAGTGGGTACCGGCCTCGATCGCCATGCGCATAGGAGGCCGTTCTGAGGCGAAGCGCCGCTCGAAGGTTTCGGGGCTGGTGCGCAGCCTGCCCTCCTCCATAACCTCGCCGCCCTCCTGATCGATTATGCACAGGTAGGAGTACTTGTCGCCGAGATCCAATCCGGCCGTCATCTTCGGTCGCTCTTTGCTAACATCCATGTGGGCCGATCCTCCTTCCATAGTGGGCGTAAAGCCCGTCGAATACTTGCAGACCATAAGGTACTGTGTATGGGGGTCGGCCTTCTCATCTCATCTTCTGAGAACTCCGTAAGGGCGAAGTTCGCAGAATTATCCTCCCACGCACTCCGGTGAATAGGCTCCGTATCTCTGCCCATTGTGCCAAACTGATCAATCTCGACTAGCGAAATGGCCTATATGTGTCATGCCTTGGCTCGATACTTCGATAACTTGTCCGTAACACAGAAAGGAGGAAACGACCATGATGATGGGTGGAGGATTGATTCTAACGTTGCTCGTGCTGGGTGTCGTGGTTTTTGCGTTCATCAAGCTCGTTCCCGACTGGCAGGATAGGGTGGGTCTCGATAGGCGCGTGGACACCAGGCGTGAGGACTCGGCTGAGGAGACCTTGAGGCAGCGTTTCGCTAGGGGCGAGATAGACGCCGAGGAGTACGAGGAGCGGCACCGTATTCTGAGAGAAGAATCTACGTCTGCTCACCGCTAAGAGGAGGCTGCACCGCGTCCCCGCCTGGCACCTCTCGGCGGGGCACCGCAAAAAGCGCTAGAGCGAAGCTAGGGCGAAAGGAGAAGGAAGGGAGGAGATAGTCATGCAAACTTCATCAACCCTTATTGGCCGGTTGAGTGGAATAGCAACCATCATAGGCGGGCTGCTGTGGGCGCTTGGGGGCCCCACTGCCTTGAACGCGGATACACTGGGGATCGAGATGACGGGTCCTCACCTGTTGATCACCCTGGCAGGGCTGTGCTCCCTGATCGGGCTGGCGAGATTGGCCACCCACCACGCTGGACACTACGGTCTAGCCGGCATGGCGGGCACAATCGTAGCGAGTGCAGGGGTAGTGCTGATCATTGCTAGCAAAAACCCGCCCTTGCTCTGGATGTCGGATGCGACCGGGTGGGCTGTGTTCGGTGCGGGTGTGTTACTCCTAGCCGTCGGCTCGCTCCTATATGGCATCGTCGCCGTGCGTACTAGCAAGGCGTGGCTCTTGGGGGCTCCACTGCTGGTCATCGGCGTATTGGGCATCTTCGAGTTGGTCTTTTTCCTCCTGATGATGGGCCCGTTCGCCGAGACAGCATACCTGGGCACCCTGGGCACGGTGGTGCTCCCGATATTGTTCGGGATCGCCTGGAGCGTTCTGGGGTACGCGCTATGGTCCGATCGAAGCGAAACCGTCCCGCGACCCGCGCGACCCGCAAGTTAGCGACGGTGCCTGACTAGACGGGGAGGGTAAGGCAGCAGAGGCCCTGTCCTCCCCGCCCCTCTACACGCATGCGAGTGAAGCATAGGTGTCTAACGGCGTTGGGCACATAACCCATATGACGTATCTTTGGCGATCTTCTCAGAACTCCGTACATCGGAAATTCGCGCGGTACATCGGGAGCGAATAGGTAGCGTTCCTGGCGTGCCAACTCCTCCTACCTTTGCGGGGATTATGGCGAGGTTTCTAGCGCCGGCGGCGAAGAAGCCAGATCAGGACGACGAGCACGCCGACGCCCACGAGCACGGGCGTTGCCCGCTTGAGGATCGCCTCCTGGCTCGCTGCACCGATGTCGAAGGCTTCCTGCTCCTCGCGGCGCGGGGCCTGCTGTCCGGCGGTCGGGGCGCTCTCTGGCCCTCCGGCGACTACGGCTCCCTCGACCGTGCCGCCGGCCATGAGGCTCGGGTCTTCGCTGCTGATGATCCTGCCCGCCGTGCCGCCAACCGAGGCGGCTGGGGATGGCTCTCCCTGCTGCGAGCCGCCGCGCGAGCCGTTCTCCTCGCCCTCCGGTTCCTCGGCGGCCGCGGCTCCCTCTTCGGGGCCGCCTGTGATCTCCTCTTCCAGGCAGGAGGCGAACTGGCCGAGCATCTTCGTGGCCACGTCCTGGGCGATGCCGCGTCCGAACTGGGCTGCGCGTCCCGTGAGCTTCATGTCCGTCTCGACGCTGACTTTGGTGCTTTCGCCTACTTCCTGCAGGGTCGAGGTGATGGTCGCCGAGGCCGTACCCTGGCCGCGGGCGTCGCGGCCCGTGGCCTGGAGGACGGCGCGGTGATTCTCCTCGTCAACCTCCTCGAACTTCACGGTGCCCTTGTAGTTGGCGGTGATCGGGCCGATCTTCACCTTCATAGTGCCGTCGTACTCGCCTTCGTCCTTCTCCTCCTGGATGGCCGCCCCTGGGAGGCAAGGTGCGATCCTCTCCAGGTTCAACATGGTCTCCCACGCCTGATCGATCGGAGCGCTCACCGTGAACTCGTTGTTGATCTTCATGGAACCTCCTCCTTCCAATAAGGAGTCGCGATTGCAGGATTATCAGCTGCGACCGTCTTTGGATCGCCCAACCATGTTATAACCGCCCACCGGCCCGCGCATCTCCTCCACACGCCTCAGGTCCTCCCTGGTGTCCACGTCCGCCGGGTCCCCCACCCCATCGCACGGCACCTCGACCACCAACTCGGGATGCCGCCGCAAAACAGACCTCGCCCCCTCATCCCCGGCCAACTCCGCTTCGAGCAGCGGCCACACCTCCCGCGAGAACAGCACCGGGTTGCGCCATTTCTCCCCGTACGTCGCCACCGCGATCTTCGCCCCCTCCGCAAATGCGGTCACGAGACGTACCACGGCCCCAGCCCCGACGAACGGCTGGTCGCCGAGCAAGACTACCGCGGCTCGTGTCCCCCTACCACACGCCCTCAGACCGGCGAGAACCGACGTGGACTGTCCCAGTTCCCAGTCCTCGTTTTCGAAGGTCCTCACATCGTACCGATCGCAGACCTCGCTCAGCCTCTCCACATCCGCGCCTACGACGACGATAGTCTCGTCTACGGGTGCTTCGCGCAGGTTTTCGAGGACGGCTTC
>DASSJP010000128.1:0-2341 GCA_035691165.1 Rubrobacter sp. | reverse complement strand
TTTCGCCTCCCGCATACCGACGATCAGCTTCGCCCTGGGCCGGGCTAACTATGGCTTCATTATCGCGATTCTTGCTGCAGTTGTGGTCTATCTTCTTCTGTGGAGGACACGCCGCGGGTTCGAGCTCAGGGCGGTCGGCCTCTCGCCGGGGGCTGCGAACTACGCCGGTATGCGGCTCGGACTGAACACGGTCCTGGCCCTCGCCATCGGCGGCTCTCTTGCCGGCCTCGGAGGCGGCGTCGAGGTGCTCGGGGTCTACGGCAACATGGACGTGCCCTTCGTCGCCAACCTCGGCTTCAACGGCATCGGGGTCGCGCTCCTCGGGCGCAACCACCCTGCCGGCGTTATTCTCGGCGCGCTCCTCTTCGGCGGCCTGAGCTCCGGCGCCCAGGAGATGCAGTTCGCCACCGACGTTCCGCTGCAGCTCGCCAACGTGCTGCTCGCCGTCATCCTGCTGCTCGTCACGGCCACGAAGCTGGTCGAGCTGATCGTCGGCAAGCGCGCCCGCGACTTTGCAGCCGGTACCCACCTCGAGAATGAACGGGGCCTGTAGTGGAGGACTTTATCGGCGCCATAGGTCCTATCCTCCAGTCCACGGTAAGGAACGCTACGCCCCTTGTCTTCGCCGCACTCGGCGGGCTGTTCAGCGAGCGGAGCGGGGTCGTCAACATAGGCCTGGAAGGACTGATGCTCATCTCGGCCTTCGCAGGGGTCGTCGGAGCGCACTTCAGCGGGAGCGCGCTCGTGGGCCTTGGTACAGCCCTCGCAGCGGGACTCCTCTTCGCCCTCATCCACGCGCTCATGTGCGTGACTTTCGAGGCTGATCAGATAATCTCCGGCACCGCTATCAACCTGCTTGCTCTGAGTGGTACCGGATTCCTGATGGTCGTGATCTTCGGCTCAGGGGGCACCTCACCACGCGTGAACGGCTTCGCTTCCGTCGCGATCCCACTTCTCTCAGACATCCCCATATTTGGGAAGGCCTTCTTCGACCAGAGCCTGCTGGTCTACCTGATGTATTTGCTCGTGCCAGTGGTCTTCTTCGTGGTGTTCCGTACGCCCTTCGGACTGAGGCTCAGGGCCACAGGCGAGGTTCCCGAGGCGGTGGACACGGCCGGCGTCAGCGTGGCCAGGATGCGCTACTACGGCGTGGCCCTCTCCGGCCTGCTGGCGGCCTGCGGCGGCGCCTACCTCTCGATGGGATTGCTCTCCGCCTTCACCGAAGGCATGACCGGCGGCCGCGGCTTTATCGCCCTGGCGTCCTTGATCTTCGGCCGCTGGAACCCCATCGGCGCAGCGGGAGCGGCCCTCCTATTCGGCTTCGCCCAGGCCATAACGTACAGGGTCAACGAACAGGCCATCCCCATAGAGTTCATCGAGATGCTACCCTACCTCCTCACCATAATTGTCCTCGCAGGCTTCGGCGGCCGCGCCATCGCCCCCGCCGCCATCGGTAGGCCCTACCGCAAGGAGTAGTAGGCTACAACCGGTTCCACTCTTCGGTGCTTACTTCGCGATTCAGTATCTCCTCGACCTGACCCAGCAACATCCTGAGCTGAGGGACCGAGTATTCGGCGTTGGATGGCACCGTCCGCCTGTGCTGTCCGTAGATCATGAACCTATGACGGGTGCCCGAGTATGGACCTTCGAAGCCGAGCTTGCGGGGCCGACGAATGAAGTCCCGGCGTTTACAAGGACTCAGCCGCGCCGACGGTCGGTTCGCGGTTGAGGTCTATACCGTCAATCACCGGCAGGTGGTGGCCGAGTTTTTAGGCCGATCAGGATCCAATCTTCAAGTACCGACTGGAGCTCCGCCTCGCATCCTCTGAGGGTTTCGGAGAAGGCTACTACTCCTCGGCATTCGCTGGGGACGAAACGTACGTCTACTCTACATGCCTCCTCGTGCCTGGATCTTATTGTAGCGTCCTCTGGCTAGAACCCGACTCTCCTGTCCCGCTCTGGCTTCTCCGGAAACTCCTTCTCGGAGCGCTCACCTTCAACACCGTCGTCCAGATACTCGACGCCGCCCATGAGCATCTGTGGCTGTACCTCGAGGCCGGCGGCGAGCTTGCGGATCGTGGACGGATAAGCCCCACGGCGACCCGTCTCCAGCTTCGAGATCGTGTCCCGCGCCACCCCACTCCTCTCAGCCAATTCCTCCTGGCTCATCACAGCCCCCTGCCGAATGCGCCGCAATCGCGGAAGGTCCATGCTCCTTACCTCCAAAACACTGCAAAAAACTTGCAGAAATACTACAACAATGTTACGCTACTGGAAGTATAGCCTGTTGGCGGAAACAGAGGGTGTTTAGTGATGAGTTTGGATCCCGGGCTGGTTGTTC
>DASSJP010000127.1:0-3161 GCA_035691165.1 Rubrobacter sp. | reverse complement strand
TCGCAGCACGTGCCGTAGTCGTTCGAGCTCGCGATCATGTGGAGCGGGTCCGTCGGGTCGACCTCGACGTCGGGCTCGTTGTTCGGGAAGATCTCGTCGCAGTCGAGCTTGATGTTCGTGGCGCCCGACTCGATCTCAGTGGTGCACTCCTGCGTCGAGGTCGCTCCCGGCTTCAGCCCGCCGACGGGGACCGCCGAGCGCTTGGACGCCATTCCACGCGGTTCCTCCTCCTCCGCGTGGCCAACGACCGGCGCGAACGCGCCGACGACGATGCCGAGCACGATGACGGTGATCAGCTTCTTCATTCGATGGCCTCCTCGGAGCAGGGTGCGCGCGGAACCGGTTCCGCGATGACTCCTGCCTATCGCACTTGACATTGGTCGCGCAACTCGACCGCCTCGCCGATCGGGTTTCCTCGATCTTGGGGGACCTTTGTCCGATTGTTGACGTGTGAAACCCGTGGGCGTGGCAATGGTGGTGTTCGGCACCCTGCAGATCCTCTTCATGGGTCCGTTCTCGAGGTTCGCCATGCGGCTCCATCAATGGATCCACCGCCGCGCCCTGCCTCTACGCCATCCCGGGCATGCGCCACCGGTTGGACGCCCGCCTTCAGGTGGCAACGACAGTCATGTTCGAGGTCTTCTTCGTCATAGCCGGAGTGGCTGTCGTGGTTGGGGGGTAGTTCCGTCGGCCCTCCGGCAACATCCCGACGAGCACCGCTCGGAGGGGCCGGTCCTCCTCGCAGTCGATCAGGAGCTCGGCGAAGGTCCCGGTCTCGGGGAGAGTGGACCCCCCGGTGGCCTTAGCCGAGGGTGTTCCCCATTGCCCGATCCGACGAGGTCTGGACCGGGACGTCTACATGCTGAACAGCTTCCCGCGAACGGAGGTCATCGATTCATGGCATGTCCAATGGAGGCCTGTGTTTGGGTTCCAGTTCCCGGCGAAGTTCCAAGAACAACTCGAAGGAACTGATCTTGACCATGAGCCAGGTGACCAGTCGGATGGAGATGTAGAACGAAAGGACGAAGCCGAGCACTACATACATCCACTCCATCCAGCTGAGTGGATCCGTTTGGCCGGGCTGATGTGGTGGCAACCCAACGCCAACTCGAGTTGCGAGCAAGCGGGCCAACAGCGCTGAACCCATTGCGCCTCCAACCGCCTTTCGGTTGGAGACCGGGTCACTGGCGAGGCGAACCGGTCCCGCCGACCAGTCTTCCCGGCTCACCGATATGGACTCTACTCCAAGGGACTCACGGAGTCGAACCGGCTCAGGTACTGCCGGAACGGAGGATGGCTGCGCCGAGGCAACCCGCAATCAGAGATGCAACCAGAACTGCGAGTGTGGCCGTCGCGACGTCCTCGCCGCCCAAGGCGAGTTGACAGATGAACAGCGCGACCGTGAATCCAACGCCTGCGAGGGCTGCAACCCCGACGATCATGCGAGGAGTGACATCTGCAGGAAGCTGACCGATCCCCGTCCGAGTCCCAGCCCAGATGGCGGCACCGATACCGAGGGGGCTTCCCTACGACAAGTCCAAAGAAGGATGCCTAGTCCGAGTGGGCTGGTAACGGCATCGGTCAAGGCGGCGACGCTCAGCCCAACGCCGACGGTCGCCAGCGCGAAGATCGGCACCACGAACCTACTCGTCCACGGGTGAAGCGCCGCCTCGGCGCGATCCAGGGGCGACACCGCCGTCCTTGCCATTCGTCCCAGCGATCCAGTTCGCATCGGCCTCGCTGCGGAAGTTTTCAGATGAGGCCCAGCCGGAACCCCTCCGCGACCGCCTGCGATCGCGTGGAGGTTCCAAGGGCCAGTTGGATCTCGCGAACGAGTGTCTTGATGCTTCGCTCCGAGAGCTGGAGCCTGCGAGCGATCTCTCGAGTGTCGGCTCCGTCGGCCAGCAACCTGAGGACTCCGATTCTACGAGCATCCAATACGGCGTCGCCGTGACGAGATAGGCCTGGTGATTCGACCTGAAGGCCGGCAACGGCCGCCCGCACACTCGCCACAAGCTCATCCGCACTCAGGTGTTCATGAGGCAGGATCGCCTTCACGTTGGCCGGGGAATGGCAGGTCTCGGCGCCGTAGAGCTGCAGGTCCGCCGCCAGGCATACGATGGGGCACGGCAGCCGCATTTCCCCCAGCACTTTGGCGCACACCACGGCGACATCGAAGTCCGTTGCGGAGTCCGCGCTCTTCCCGATGGCCTCCCCATCGGTCGCGAGAATGATGCAGTCCCAGTTTTCGTCCAGCAGAATCTCGATGAGCCCGCGCCGGAAGATCTCGTCTTCCTCAGCGATCCCTATTCTCAGGAGCTCCATCGTTCGGTCGATATCTTCAACTTGGGGCGAGCGCCTACCGTACTCCTGAGGTCGCATTGATCCGCCATTCAATAGTCGGGCCCTCAGGTGTCTGGCGTCCGTTTCGGGCGCGGTCGGGCCATTGGCCATCTGCCCGGGCAGCCGAGAGGCCGCCCAAACGTGAAATGTCACTGCCCGAAGAGGCAATAGCTTGTCCAAAGGAGACGCCAAACGGCCCATGCAATGGCGAAACGCTTCCCTATCGATACGACCAGATGACGGTTTTCCACAGACATACGTGGCGTAGCGTAAGTCGTCTGGGCTCGGGTCTCCCGGATCCGGCTGAAAGCGAGGTGAGGGATGAGGACCACTCAGGTCCGTCGGGAGGCTTCGAGCGGAATCCGACGAAGGAAGGGGTAGGACATGCGACGTTTGAGCATAGCTTTGCTTTCGGGCGTACTGGCGGTCGCCCTTATGGCGACGACAGCCCAGGCCGCCAACCCACACCTGAAGGGTCGAGACGCTGTCAAGTTCACCGACAACGGACTCAGCCTAACGGCAACAGTCTCCTACGCTGGGCTGGGGAACTTTGACACGTTCCAGGAACTGACGGCGACGGGGAATACCATCGCCACGTGTACGAACCCAGCGGGAGCAACCCAGCCGCCCGGTCAGAACCCTGCGCCCACCACAGTCTCTGGTGGAACGGCCGTTCCTGCGAGCGATATCAAGAACGGGAACGTGACGATAACCACCACGACAGGTGCACCTGTGACCCCCATCCCGGGCGCGCCGGGCTGCCCCAACCCGCAGTGGACCGAGTCCATTGTTGACATCGCGTTCACTTCGGCCACGAT
>DASSJP010000126.1:0-3933 GCA_035691165.1 Rubrobacter sp. | reverse complement strand
TGTTCCCGACGCCGAAACAACGGAAAGTACGCCTGCTATCACAAGGCTGAAGAGCTTGAGCACAGGGTTGAGCGTGTGGTCCTAAATTTGATCCGCCGTCCCGAGATCATGCTAGAGCACATAGAGCGTGAGATCGAAATCCGCAAGAACGAGGCCAAAGATTCTGCCGCGCGAAAAGCCATGTGGCAAGAGGAGCTACAAAAGATCGAGCGCAAGAGGCCGGGCTTTCAGGATATGGCCGCCGAAGGACTCATAACCTTTGCCGAGTTGCGTTCTAAGCTCGATGCGTTGGTGCGTGAAAGTGAGAGGGCCAAAGAGGAAATCCGTGCGCTCAGTGAGCCTCACAAGGCCATACAAGAGCTAGAGACCATCCCATCCACCATAGAGCAATATATCTCAGAGCTACCCGAGATTATCCATGAGGACCCTGAGCGGAAATCTGCACACCTCAAGGAAATCTACCGCAAGCTCAACCTTGAGGTCTTGGCACACAAGAGCGGAGAGCTTATCATCACGGGGGCCTTTGGCAAGCGCGAGCTTGAGCCCCGCGATCCGGGGCCGTTCATAGGGATGAAAGCAACTCTCGACCTCGACTCTGAGGCGTATACTTGGACGGAGATCCCGCCACCTGATAGTGAGTTTTGGGAGACATGGAAAGAGGGAGATCCGGTAATTTGGGTTCGCGAAAAGTTGCTTTCGTCAAGGTATGCGGCATAACCAACGCAGGGGACGCCCGCTTTGCCGCGGACGCAGGGGCTGACGCTGTCGGGCTGGTGTTCGCCGAGAGCCCGCGTCGCGTGAGCGTCGAAGAGGCGCGCGGCGTCTGCATCGCACTCCCTGAGAACGTGCTGAGGGTGGGCGTCTTCGTGAACGCGGAGCCGGCAGAGGTTCTACGAATTTCACGCGAACTCGGGCTCGACCTCGCCCAACTCCACGGCGACGAAATGCCTGAGACCGTAACCGCGGTGCGGGAGGGCGGAGTCAAAGTGATGAAGGCCTTGCGGGTAAGGGACGCCGCTTCGCTGGAGGCGCTGGACGAATACGAGGCCGACCTCTTCCTGCTCGACGCGTTCAGCACAAAGGCGCGGGGAGGGACGGGCGAGCGGTTCGATTGGGGGGTTGCGAAGGATTTGCGTGGACGTGATAACATCGTCGTCTCCGGGGGGCTCGGCCCGGAGAACGTACGGGAGGCGGTCGAGCTTTTCGAACCCTACGGGGTGGATGCGTCGAGCTCCCTCGAAGATGAGCCCGGTAGGAAAAACGTCGAGCGGGTGCGGAGGTTCGTCCTTGCGGCAAAAGACTGAGACAGGCTACTTCGGTCCCTTCGGGGGCCGCTACGTGCCTGAGACTTTGATCCACGCCCTCGAAGAGCTGGAAGAGGCCTACGAGCGCTACAGGAACGACCCCGAGTTCGGCGAAGAGCGGGACCGTCTGGCGAGGGACTTCGTGGGCCGCCCGACACCCTTTATGTTCGCCGAGCGTCTGACCCGCAAGTGGGGAGGGGCCAACGTCTGGTTCAAGCGAGAGGACCTGGCGCACACGGGGGCGCACAAGATCAACAACACATTGGGCCAGATCCTGCTCGCCGATCGTATGGGCAAGGAGCGCATCATCGCCGAGACAGGGGCAGGCCAGCACGGCGTCGCGACGGCCACCGTCGCAGCCCTCTACGGCAAGGAGTGCGTCGTTTACATGGGCGAGGAGGATACCCGCCGCCAGCGCCTGAACGTCGTGCGTATGAAGCTCCTCGGCGCCGAAGTCGTGCCCGTCCTAAGCGGCTCGCGCACCCTCAAAGACGCGGTGAACGAGGCGATAAGGGATTGGGTCGCCAACGTCGAGGACACGCACTACATAATCGGGAGCGTCGTCGGACCTGCTCCTTATCCACGGATCGTGCGCGATTTCCAGGCCGTTATAGGGACGGAGCTGGAGGCCCAGAGCCGCGAGCGCCTCGGCGGAGACCCCGACGCCATCGTCGCCTGCGTAGGCGCAGGTTCCAACGCAATAGGAGCATTTCACCCGTTCGTCGGAAGAGAGAACGTCAGGCTCGTCGGTGTTGAGGCCGCTGGACGCGGTCTCGCGACGGGAGAGCACGGAGCGTCTCTGGCTGAGGGAAAGCTCGGCGTATTGCACGGGGCGATGAGCTACGTATTGCAGACGGAGGGGGGCCAGATCCGGGAGGCCCACTCTATTTCCGCGGGTCTCGACTACCCGGCCACAGGACCTGAGCACGCCTACCTCAAGGACGAGGGCCTCGCTGAGTACGTGAGCGTCACAGACGATGAGGCCCTCGAAGCGCTCCAGACGTGCTCCCGTCTCGAAGGCATAATCCCGGCCCTGGAGACGGCGCACGCCATCTTCTACGCTGAGAAGGTGGCGAAGGAGCTCGGCCCCGGGAAGAACATGGTCGTCAACATCTCCGGACGCGGCGACAAGGACGTCGAGGTTGCGGCTGACGCCCTGGGGATCGGCACAGAAGAAGCAGAGGTTGTTAGTAGAAACTCGGAGCCAGATACAACCTCGGAAGCAGACGAAGTCTCCTCGTGAACGGTGGCGGGCGTCTGAGGGAGGCTTTCCGGGAAGGACGGACTGCGCTCGTGCCTTACCTGACCGGCGGATATCCGACGCTGGAAGGGGCGCGGGAGGTGGGGGAGGCCTATCTGGAGGCTGGTGCGGACGTGATCGAGATCGGGGTCCCCTTCTCCGACCCGCTCGCGGACGGGCCGACGATCCAGGACACCACTACACGCGCACTCCAGAACGGCGCCGACCTCGATTATTGCCTCGACCTCGCCTCGACGTTCTCAGAACGGGTCCCCGTCGTCTTCCTGCTCTACTACAACGTCATCTTCGCGCGGGGGGTCGAGCGGTTCCTGCGGGAGGCTGCCGAGGCGGGGGTCTCCGGGCTCGTGATCCCAGACCTCCCCGTTGATGAGGCAGGGGGCTTCGCGGAGCTTGCCGCAGAGGCCGGCGTTGCCTTCTGCCCGCTCGTCGCGCCCACCTCCACGGACGAGCGCGTCTCGCGCGTCGGGGAGATGGCGTCGGGGTTCGTTTACTGTGTCTCGGTGGCCGGGGTGACCGGCGTACGCGATACCCTGCCGCCTGGCGCCGTGGAGCTTCTGAGGCGAGTACGAGCCAGAACGGATGCGCCGGTCGCCCTGGGATTCGGTATTGGGTCGAGCGGGGCCGCGGTCGAGGCGGCGGAGGAAGCTGATGGGATCATCATCGGGAGCAAGCTGATGCGGCTCGTTGGGGAAGGCGGGGCGGAGAGGGCAGGGGAGTGGCTGCGCGAGGTTCGCGAGGCGCTCTCAGGGGTCGTGAAGGCGGGAGGCTAGGTATCAGGAACTGGCTCAGCAAACGCAGGGAGTACTCGAGGAGTGCGCCGGAGACCGAGAGCGGCGTCGGCCCGATCGACTCGGTCTTCACCAAATGCGAGAAGTGCGGGCAGCCGATCTATGAGAAGGACCTGAGGGCACGCTTCAACGTCTGTCCAAACTGCGAGTTCCACTACCCGCTCTCTGCGCCTGAGAGGATAAGGCTCCTCACCGACTCAGGCAGCTTCGAGGAGCGGGATGGGGGCATCGTTGCAGAAGATCCTCTCGGGTTCGAGGATTACCGCCAGCGGCTGGAGAAGGCGCGCAGTAAGACGGGGCTCGACGACGCGATCCTGAACGGGACAGGCGCGATTGGTGGGCGCAGGGTGGCGCTCGCCGTCCTCGACTTCCGGTTTATCGGGGGGTCGATGGGGAGCGTGGTGGGGGAGAGGGTCGCGAGGACCATCGAGCTGGCCGGTTCTGAGGAGTTGCCCCTCGTCATCGTCTCCGCCTCGGGCGGGGCGCGGATGTTCGAGGGCGTCTACTCGCTCATGCAGATGGCCAAGACGAGCGTCGCGCTCTCGCGCTACGTAGACGGGTCGTCGCCATACGTCTCCAT
>DASSJP010000125.1:0-4799 GCA_035691165.1 Rubrobacter sp. | reverse complement strand
TAAGAGCAAGAGGAAGGGCCAGAGCTGCATGCCCTGGCCCTTCCCAATGGCAAACTACTTCTCTTCTTACAGGCTTTGGAGACCTGCTCTCAGCTCATCCGCGGTCGCAACGGGGAAGGTTTCGACCGTCGCACTCAGTTCCAGCCACAAAGGCTCTAGCTTGGTAACTACGTCGGATTCTTGGTCCATATTGATTACTAAGAACCCGCCTCGCTTACCATCGATAGGGCAGAAGTACGCTGCCTCGGGCTGGAGTTTCCCGAGTATGGTCTCCATCGTTTGCCCGATGCTTCCGTCTTTGACTAGTGGATTCGTCTCCTGTGTGGGGATGGTGAACTTCACCATAGTGCGCATGGTCTCGCTCTCCTCCTTTCTTCTCCTGGCACCCTGGTGGGTGCTAACCCTTTCCACCGCAGAGCATGATGCCATCTACAAAAACCTCGTACAAGCTACTTAGAACTCCGTACAGGCGAAGTTCGCAGAATCCGCATGGCCGCGCCCGATAGGGCCAGGAGCGCCGGCGGCGTAGTGGCGCCCCAAAGGTGAGAGCCGGGCGCCGATTGATGTAGTTACGGAGCAGCCCGGCTAGAGAGAAGACACGGAACGAGCCAAATAGACCAGAACCTATATCCTGCCTTCCAGGTCACTACAAGGAGTTCATAAGCGTCCAAGCATCGGTCGAATGGCACACTTTCTGCAAGACGTAGGGCGTTTCGTTCGTAGCGAGCCCTAAGACGTTGTTGAGAAAGACCCTCGCGTGGGTAAGGGTTTTGCAGGTGCTTGTCGTCAGGCTAAGAGAGGCGGTGAATGGGGGCTATCCTCTTCTATGTGTTGGCAGTGCTTGCGGTACTGGCCGTTTTGGTGGTGGTGGTGTTCCTAGGCTACTTCTTCACACGCCACTGGTGAGGCGCCATAGAGCTTGACTAGCCGTTCGAGAACAGCACAGTGAAGACCATGGCAGCGCCGAAGACAATGGCCCCGAGACCCCACCAGATGCTTCCGGCAAGAACCCACACCGCAACGCAGAGGAGTTCTGCCACAAGCAACGCAAAGAACAGGCGCCTCGGCCGCTGGTACCTCACGAGGCCTTCCTTTCCTCGCTCCTCCGATTACCTTTGTAATGTTAGACGCACCGAAAAGGCGAGGTAGTTACAATGCGGCCCGCTAACCAGGACCCTCTCGTAGCGTAGAATGTTCCACAGGTGATCGGGAGGTGACAATGGAGCGGGAAGAAGCCGAACTCAGGGCGGCAAACGAGCGAATAGAGGCGATGGCCGCTGAGCTACGCAAGGCGGAGCTGGTGCGAGACAGGCTGGAGGGCCTGAACCAACTCATGGGATCGTACCCTGAAGGCCACGACATGCGTGCGCGCCTGGAAGCCTTGCACCTGGAGCGGGCGCTCGAAGGGGTTGAAGAAGACATCCGGGATCTCTGGGACCGCATACAATACCCTCGCGGTACCTGAGAACGGCATCAGTCTGTGTTGCAAGTAGGGGGCCAGGACACCCCGATCCTATAGCCCTGCCGGCAACTCAGGCACGGACCACCCGCTGCCTTGCAACCAAGTTGCGGGGTAGGTAGCTCCTGACGTCTCCGGGCGGCTGGATCGGGACGGACTCTACGGCATCTGGTGGTTCAATCGTGGAGATAAGCAAGTCGCTGAGGTTGGAGAGAACGGGAGACGCTACCGGCGCCGGAGCGTAGGCACAATGAAGCCGCCGGAGGAATGGATAGCGGTGCCCGTGCTAGACCCGGGCGTCCCGAGAGACTGGGTTGATAGTGCCCGCGACGCAATCAGGGACAATCAGAGGTCTCCGTCTTCCAACAGGAGGTTTTGGGAGCTCTCTGGAGACCATCTCTACCGCGGATGATGCGGCAGGACGCCAGAGTGCACAGGAACGGAGCGTAGTTCTACTACAGGTGTGTGCACCGCTGGCACAACGGTAGTGATGCTTGTCCGAACGGCAAGAACCTGAACGTCAACAAAGTAGAGCCGCCAGTGTGGCAGTTCGTTTCTGAGCTACTCCGAGACCCGACTAAGGTACGCGCAGGTCTCGAAGCGCTGATGGATCAGGGCGAAAAGGAACACGCGGAGACTCTGGCCGAGAAGCGAAGGTATGGCTCGACAGGCTTGCACAGGCCGACACGATGCGCCGCGGCTTCCAAGAGCAAGCGGCGAACGGTCTAATGACCCTCGACGAACTGGAAGATCGGCTAAGGGAGATACACGAGACCCGCGAGACCGCCCATACGGAACTGCCGCACTAGAAGCCAGCCGCCGACGTTTGGAGGAGCTAGAGCAGGACCAGGAAGACCTCTTGGAACGCTACGCCGGCGCGGTGCCTGAGGCCCTCGAAAACCTAACACCCGAAGAGCGCCACCGAGTCTACAAGATGCTCAGGTTTAGGGTGCCGGCGTATCCGGATGCTCGTCTTGAGGTGAGCGGCGTTCTGGGGAGTTCTCCGAAAGTTTGTCTTTATGAGCCGCTATCGAGGCCTCAACCGAGCCGGAGTTGGCCGCGACCTGGCGGATCATGCCCTTTATGAGTCGCCGCTGCTCGTTCCCCCGAGCCTCCCCGTAGAGCCTGCGCAAACGCTCCTCCTCCTCGTCGAGCTCGTCGGATAGCGAGGAGAGCCCCTCGATCGAAGCACCCTCCAACCCACGCTCGAATTCCTCATCGTTCGAAGCCATCGACCATTCGAGCGAAAGGTTCTCAGTAACACCGACCCGCCTGACACTGGGCAGCAGCTCCTCCGGCTCCACCCCCAGAGCCACAGCGAGCTTGCGCATCGTGCCGAAGTGGGGGCGCGAGATCCTCCCGTTCTCGATCCCGGAAACCGTCGTCGGACTGACCCCGGCCTCCTCGGCCAGGCGGACCTGGGTCCACATTCGCCGCTCCCTTAATGCCGACAGATTTGTTCCTAAAGTACTCCTGTCCATGTCTTCCTCTCCATGAGATCCAAACCCACCTTACCATATTTTGGTGAAAAACTGTAGAAATATACAAGAAACTGTCTGAAAAATGTTTACAAATTGTTCTACAGGGGTATAATGCGGGTGCAATCGGAAGGAATGGCTTCTGCACGGAAGCCGAGGCGAGTAAGGAGGTAGGTGAGATGGCATTGAGTCCTTTCCGTGGTTTCTACGACATGCAGAGCGAGATGAACAGGATGTTCGACGAGGTATTTGGCGGCCTGGCCCGCAAAGGCGGACGGCAGCAGGGAGAGGACCCGACGCGGTGGGCACCTGCGCTGGACGTACTCCAGGAGGACGGGGACATCGTCATCAGGGCGGAGTTGCCTGGAGTGAAGCTGGAGGACGTGGACATCACGTTGCACAATGGAGTTCTGACCATCTCGGGCGAACGAAAGGCAGATGAGCAGCGGGAGGGTTCGGGCTACTACGTCAGGGAGCGCCGCTACGGCTCTTTCCGGAGGAGCATGACGTTGCCGCAGGACGTGGACGAGGGTAAGATCAGCGCCCGCTTCGACGGCGGAGTGCTGGAGGTACGGGTCTCTGGCGCCGCGGCGGTACATGAGCCAAGACGCATCCAGATCGAGGGGGGCAACGGAACCTCCGGCAGTTAGCCGATCGCGGAGCACGCGACGGAGGGGGACCGGGGTCAGTCAGGGCCCCGGTTTTTCGTGAGCGGTTACACTGGCTACGTATGGATGACGTGGAGCGGCGGATAGAGGCGGAGCGTGCCAGGGTCGAGGCGGAGTACCGGCGAGTACTCAAGAGTTCGGTCGAGTTCGAGAGAAGTATAAGGGATCGCTGGCGGGAGAAATCTCGGGCCAAGAACCAACGAATCGCCGAGCTCGAAGAACGTGTCGCCGAGCTCGAGCGGCGCCTCGGGGAGAGCCGCTAAGCTCGTCTCGAAACCACTGATCTTCAAGAAGAAATCACTCTCCGGGTTCCCAGACGGCGCGCTGACAAGCGCCTCAGACTCTACTCTTTGGTGAGGTAGGAGGAGACCATATCGGCGTAGATCCGCTGGCCTCTGGGGCGGAGGTGGAAGCCGTCGCTGTAGAAAAGTTCTGGCCGGTTCGCGCTCGCGGAGTGCCAGTCGACCAGCACTGCGTTGGGGTATCTTTGCACCCCTTCGGAGATCACCTCGTTGTTCGGCTCCTCCCATGCGCGGGGTACCTTCACGTTGACGAAGACGACCCTGTGGCCCGAGAGAATCCGCATGATTTGGTCGAACTGCCCCTTGGTGAAGGTCCCGTTATTGCCGAGGTGGACGATCACCACCTCGCCCAATTGTCCCGAGGCGAGGCGGGATTTCAGGATGTCGATCGCGGTATATACCTGTAGGCCGACCTCCGCGTCCACGACCGTAAGCCCCTGTATATCCTTCTGCAGTCTTCCGACGGCGCCGAGCATCACGGAGTCGCCGATAGCGCTGACGGAGCCTGTAAACTCAGACTTGCCGGCGCTCCCGCCGGCCGAGGTCTTCTTCGCGGTCTTCTCCGACTTCGCACCGGGAGCATCGCTATCTTCCCCGGAGCCCTTGCTCTGAGTCTCATCGCTCGCTTTGGACTCGGAGCCTTCGGAGTTCTGATCCTTCTTCGTGTCCTTGGAACTCTCGTTCTGTGCCTGTTCGTGGTCTTCCTTTTTGGAAGAAGGGTCGTCCTTCGGTGGGCTATCTATCTTGCCGATGGAGGAAGTATGGGGAGAGTGTTCCATTGTATGAACGGCCTTCATAGAGGCGAGATAGTCAGGTTTATCAGGCGGTTTCGCATGGGCCACGGCCACGCCGAGCAGCGCGCACGAGGCCAGGATGGGGAGGATTGCTCCCG
>DASSJP010000124.1:0-3070 GCA_035691165.1 Rubrobacter sp. | reverse complement strand
TAGCGTAGGTTTCCTGGAGAGAGGTGGGTTCTACCGCCCTGCGACCGTCCACGTAGATGGCGCTGTCCACTATCATGTATCATATGATACTCCTGTTCGGCGAGGCGTGGCAGGGGCCGGTGGGCGTCTTCACGGAGACAGATGTGATGTTCGCAAGTCAGGGACAGATCTTCCCTGCTGCTAGCGATGGAGAAGCGCTGCTACTTCGTGCATGCTCTATGCTCTTATTGAGCATCGCCCCGACACCCATTGAGTGGTCGTCAAAATACGCGGCGCCTGAAGGATGAAGTGTCTAATGATTAGCTAGTCCTGCTAAGTCCAGAGCGCATGCGGCGAGTTACCCCACTCGACGCCCGCATCGAGCGGTTGACGAGAGAGGCCATCCCCAGGCTGATGGCGCTCCACGGCGTCGGGCCGGACACGGCCGCCGCACTGCTGATCGCAGCCGGGGACAACCCCGTTCGCTTGCGCACCGAGGCTTCGCCCACCTGTGCGGGGCAGCGCCCGTGCAGGCCTCCTCCGGTAAGGTGGTCCGCCACCGCCTCAACCCGGGCGGCAACCGCGACGCTAGAGCGTATTATGAACCTGCGACGAGGATGCCGGCCGCCTGCTGAAGAAAGTGGCAAGCGAACGCAACGAAGTGGAGGCCTGCCACCGTCTCGGGCGGCCTCTCATAGTCCTTCACCAAACGCCGAGAGCGCGAGGCCCACGCGAAATCTCGTTCCACACCCATCTCCTCGGTAAGAGCACGAAGATAGACCTGGTTCACCGAACTGGTCAACGCCGCGGGTTTCGTTCCTGTGGCGTTGTAAGGGGACTACGGACGGAGCGAGTACTTAGCCCGGGCATGGTATGGATCTTGGAGAAGGCGAAGCATCCTCATCCTTGACTCCGCACTAGCCCTTTGTTCATCCGAGTGCGTGGAAGGGTTGTTCTAAGAAGATCGCCTTATTTCAGGGCTGCTCAGCCGAGTACTTGCTCCGTTCTCTGAGCTAAACCTAGCTCCCAGTGTCTTCGCTTCTCGCGTCACGTATGGAGCGCGCATCTTCTTCTTGTCCAGACGCGGGTCCTAGTGTGCCTTCTGGGGCCCTCTGTAAGGTGTCCACCAGGTCGGTCATGTCCTTCCGGTCAACGTTCCTGATGCCCTCGTAGACGGCGGGCTCGATGTCCCATCGGGTCTCGTAGGGGTCTCCTGTGAGATCCCTATATCGGGATATAACCTTGGTATGAGCGGCTAGCTCCTTCTCTCTGAGCATAGATAAGAGGGCATCGAGACTGTCCCAATAGCAAGTTATCTTGCTTCCTGGCGCCAGCGCAGCCAATCCTCCCCTAAAGACCGGCAGATCTGAGAGCACGAAGCCGTCTGAAGCCACAATGGGTGCCGAGAATTCAAACGATATGTCCCTGGCTGGTCCCGTACCGACGTTGTGCACGACGAGTTCTATGTTAGGCAGCTTCTCAGCGTCCTGGTAGACCACGACCAATGGCCTGCCCATGTCTGCACGCTCGTCGCGCATCTCGGCACGCTGATCACGCATCTCCTGGATCGTACGCTGGGTGAGCTTGGCCGTGTACCAGTATCCCAAACCCACCACCACTATGAACACGAGCTGGGCGATGGCAGAACCGAGCTGGATGATAGTCTCGAGGCTCATGGTTCTCCTTAGTTTTGAATCTTCGTATCTTAGAGCACAGCTTACCAGTTATGTCTATCGCCCTGGCCTGCTTCCGTGTGCAGGCCAAGAATTTGGCCAAAGTGTGCCAACGAGCCGCGCAACCGTGCGTATGACGCAGGCGAGACTGACATATGCACCGTGAGGAATTCGCGAGCGGGTAAGTAGCTGCAGCTCCCTATGCACCCAGGTGCCTAGAGAAACTGTCCGAAAACCTCATGAGCGAGCCAATTTCCTGAGCATTAGACGACTCATCGCCACGTAGATGAACGCCTCGCTCGTCTCGGTGAGCCTCTCGTAGTCCTTAGTCATCCGTCGGTTGTGGTCTACTATTCCCCCGAGTGCGTGGAAGGTGCGTTCTCGGAAGACGCACAGCCCCGGTCCATCACCTATGAGCGTACCGCCTGAGATCGGCACTCGTCGCTGGGCACCTTCAGCAGCCGCTTCACCGAGCTGGTCGGTGTGCCGCCCAGCGTCTATCGGCGCCAGGCGGCGCGCACGACGGCGGGGATGCCCTCCTGCGTGGCGAAATTGGTGACCAGACCGATCAGGAATCGAGAAGTATGGGTACGGACCCCCAAGTAGACTTTTCTTGCTGGACGTAGTAGGACATGGGAGAGGCTGCACAGGAGGTAACGATGAGCGCAAAGAAGGCCACGCAGAAGTCCGAGGGATTCACGGACGAGGAACGGGCCGCGATGAAGGAGCGCGCCAAAGAGCTAAAGGCGGAAGCGCGAGCGAACAAGAAGAAGGCGGAAGGGGAAAGCGACGTGCTCGCGAAGATCGCCGAGATGCAGGAACCGGATCGCACCATGGCCGAGCGGCTCCATGAGATCGTCAAAGCCAGCGCGCCAGCTCTATCGCCGAAAACCTGGTACGGGATGCCCGCGTATGCCAAGGATGGCAAGGTCATCTGCTTCTTCCAGAGCGCGCAGAAGTTCAGCACGAGGTACGCGACGTTCAGCTTCAGCGACAAGGCGAACCTCGACGAAGGCGCCATGTGGCCGACCTCCTTCGCGCTGAAGGAGTTGACTGCCACCGAAGAGGCAAGGATCAGCGCGCTCGTGAAGAGAGCGGTGAGCTGAGCCAGCTCCTGAGCCCCTCTCCTGAGTCCCGCTCCCCGCATAGTCACTACGATCTGGAAACCTTGAGCGACGACCTGGTGGGAGTGGAGACTATGCAGCCCGCCTACGTCTCATTGTGGCTTCGACCCGATGCGCTCCCGAAAAGCGAGAGACTAGACTAGCAGCGTCTTGTTCACCCGAGTGCGTAGAGCTCTAGTTTGACCCTACCCCGGACGTAATACTCTGCATTACCGGGCAATGCAGGGAACAGAAGACCCTTTGCCCTTGCACGAGTCTGCAAATCCTGCAAGGGTCAGAAACCCCTGACCGCCC
>DASSJP010000123.1:0-2437 GCA_035691165.1 Rubrobacter sp. | reverse complement strand
TGTCCTCAAGAGTCACGAGCCTCCATTTGACGCGTGAGGGGTGTCCTGGGCCCTCCAGGGTGGGCACCTAGAGGAGCCTTAGAAGCCCGTAGCTCGCGGCTCTGACCGCTCGTCCTCTTCCGCAAGGCGTATCCAGCCAACGACGCTCCAGGGGTAGAAATACCTTGAGAACTGGCTTTGATCGTGGTGGCGCGTTACCAGCATGACGATGCCGCGCTCGTTGACGTCCTCCAGGTAGACGGGAGCAGCAGCACGTAGATCGCTTGAGAGTGCTTCCGTTGTCTCCAGCATGACCTCCTGCCCGATCCACGCCTCGGGGATCTTCCCTTCTGCGTCACCGGGCCTCTCCCTATCCATCATATCTCCCTCCTCTGCTTACCTCCTCCTGCCAGTTTAGGATACCTGTACCGAGTGCTTGCCGCCCTTGGGCACGTCCTTCGACGGGCCGAAACCGCGAAGGATAGAACCTCTCGACGCATGCGCGAATAGGATACGTCGCTACCAGGAGCGCGGCCTGGTTTAGTAATATGTGCTACAATCTTGGTGTGTCACTGTACCTCTACAAGGAGGTAAGGAACGATGAAGAGAAAGGTCTACAACTAGCAGCAGACGCTGGCGTTGTGGCGCGACCAGCGTTCGTCGCACGGGCTGGCGATCGCCGACTCTTGACAGGAGCGGCTTCGCTGGCCCGAATATATTCGTCATGCTCTGGGATGCGGAAGGTGGGCGAGAGGCTAGGCTGGAGTAGAGGTGGTCACACAACCATGACAATCAGGAAGGATGCCTTGTGTCTCCTTCGGGCGCTGGACCTGCATGAGGCCAGAGGCCGCGTGGGAGCCATCGTGGTCCCAAGCGAGTGGGCTGGCTACGCTCACCTGCATACCGGAACGGAGCGCTACGAGGCGGCCCTATGGCACCTCGTGGATGAAGGGGCGTTGGTAGAAGCCAAGCGGTTCGGTGCGATCATTGGGGGGCAACCGCACGGTGGGCTTTACTGGCAGTTGAGCGAACGAGGACGGGCGCTGTTGCCAGAGTAGTTTCCAGGAAGGGGAAGACCATTCAAGAAAACCAAAGCGTTGCCGAGATGACAACCGAGGTCCTGGCGCGCCAGGCGGATGCCCGGGCCGAGCGGACCGGGGAATCGTTAGAAGGAGCTCTCAAAGCCGTTCTCGAAACCGAGGCCGGACGGCGCCTCAAGGAGTTGCGCGATGGGGAGCATCGCGATGAGAGAGCAGACCAGTGGCAATCGAACCTACCTCGGGGGAGGGCCGAGGAGCGTAAGCAAGGCAGACTAGAGGAGCGTGGCCGACTCCGAGAAGAAGAACGCAGTCGAGCCCGCCAAGCCGCCTGGGAGTCGTTCATGCGTAAGGAGCAGTGGGAACTCAAGCTGCGCAAGGACGGCCAACTCGTCGGGCTGCTAGGCGAAGCGTTGGCTGGGGAACCGCCGGCGGCCTTGCAACGGCTGGCCCGCGAAGACCAAAGACAGGCCGAAGAGGGGCTGGTGGCGCTCACGAGCAACGGCGACGTGTATTACAAACACGTGGACGAGCTCAGCGAAGGGGACATGGCAGCCAGGATCGCAGCGGATAGGTCTAGAACGGCGTGGCTCAAGGAGCGGCGGGACGGGTGGCTCGACTACGGAGGAGGCAGCCAAGGGGAAGGCTGCCTGTAGGAGCTTCTAAGTACCAGTGCCAACATCTGGAGACGACTTACTTCTTCTACGAGCAACGATTAAATAGGTGGCAAGATCGCTGCTAGCCAACCCTCGGCTGGTCATCCCAGTACCCGTGCCAACTCTTGCTTTCTTCTGTGTGACGACTTAGCCGCTTGTCCAGAGTGCTTGCCTGGTCGTTCATCTTGCGCAGCCCTTCGTCCATGCTCCGCGAAGCCTGGCTCATGCTGCGCGAGCGTCCCTTCCACCGGATCCGCTCGGCACGTAGCTCTGCACCTCTACTACGATCTCGCTCCGACACGCATCCTCCTCTCTATCTCCGACTTCTTCATTTTGGGGCTTGCATGGAGTGTTCTTCCCTACCCAACACCCCATCTAAGCCGCGCTGGGTGATGAGGTAGTGCTTGTCCCCCCTGGCGTGTCGCGCACTCTCGTCCCACTCTATAGCCCCTTCGTACTCCATCTCCTCTATGGCATCGTAGTAACGCTGACGGTCCGACCTGATGACGGTGCGTTTCGCCGCTTCCACAAAGGATAGGCGGGTTCCAGGCAGGAACGTCTGTACCCCGTGGCGTTCGGCGTATACCTCCTGGGCGGCACGGATCAGCACCCGCGCGTCTTCGCTCATGTGCTCCACGCTCATTCGTTCCATCTTATTCGGCCTCCTGTCCTCAGAGTTTCCGAGGCTCTCATCCTTTGCCTCGTCCTTCGCAAACTTCCTCCTGGCGGTCGACGTGTTGGCGCCATGTCCGTCTTGTATGCAAA